>NZ_LEKG01000298.1:0-4901 GCF_001029515.1 Micromonospora sp. RV43
ACGGACAGCTTCTGGAGGAACCCGACCCCGCGTCGGGCTACCACCACGCCCTGACGTCGATCGACCGACTGATCAAGATCAACAACCCGCCACGCGGCCTTGATCAACAGTTAGTGAAAGACCGAGGCTAGGAGCGGGCCACCCCCAACTGTTCGAAGTAGTGCCCGAGCGAGATCCGCCCGCAGGTCCTCCGGGTCCTCCAGGCCGACCGAGACGCGCAGCAGCCCGCCGCAGGGCTTCGCGTCACCCTCGACCGGCCGGTGGGTGAGCGAGGCCGGGTGCTGGATCAGCGTGTCGACGCCGCCGAGCGACACCGCGTGCGTGATCAGCTCGCAGGCGCCGGCGACCTCGGCCGCGGCGGGCGCGCCACCGCGTACCTCGAAGGCGAGCAGGCTGCCGGTGCCGGACATCTGGCGGCCGACCAGCCCGGCCGGGTCGTGCAGGGACGGGTGGTGGACGCGCTCGACGGCGGGGTGCCCGGCGAGCCAGGCGGCGAGCTTCTCGGCACCGGCCTGCTGGGCGCGGACGCGCAGCGGAAGGGTCTGGATGCCGCGGTGCAGCAGGTACGCGCCGAGCGGGTGCAGGACGGCGCCGGTGACGGCGCGCACCTGGCGCAGCCGGGCGGCCCACTCGGGTCCGCAGGCGACGACGCCGGCGAGGACGTCGCCGTGGCCGCCGATGCTCTTGGTGGCGCTGTGCAGCACGAGCGCGGCGCCGTGGCGGGAGGGCTGCTGGAGCACCGGGGTGGCGACGGTGTTGTCGACGAGCAGCGGGACGTCACCGGCGGCGTCGGCGAGCGCGGCGATGTCGACCAGGTCGAGGCTGGGGTTGGCAGGCGTCTCGACCACGACCAGGGCGGTGTCGGGGCGGATCGCGGCGGCCACGTCGGCGGTGGTGGCCCAGGTGACAGCGGTGCCGAGCAGGCCGGTGGCGAGGACGTGGTCGGTGCCGCCGTAGAGGGGGCGGACGGCGACGACGTGACGCTTGCCGTCGCGGGTGGCGGCGAGCAGGGTGGCGGTGAGCGCGGCCATGCCGCTGGCGAACGCGACGGCCTCGGCGGTGCCTTCGAGCTCAGCGAGGGCGGTCTCGAACCGGGCCACAGTGGGGTTCCAGAGGCGCTGGTAGACGGCGCTGCCGCCGGCCGGGAGGGTGCCGCCGGTGGCGAGTGTCTCGTAGTCGTCACCGCCGCCGGCCACCGAGGGCAGCGGGTTGGTGGTGGACAGGTCGATCGGCGGGACGTGGACGCCGAGCCCGGCGAGGTCGGCGCGCCCGGCGTGTACGGCTGCGGTGTCCACGGAAGTCATGCCGGAAGCGTCGAACATGACGACTGCTAGAGGCAATAGCAGCGAACAAGATTCTGGCAATCACGCTTTCGTCCGGCTGTGATTCGGTGAAAGATGGTCGCATGCCTGCCGCACCGAATGATGTACGGCCGTTCGCCGGCCTGGACGACACCGACCGCGCGATCCTCACCGAGCTGGCGGCCGACGGCCGGCTGCCGAACAACGCGCTGGCCGAGCGGGTCGGGGTGGCGCCGTCGACGTGCCTGACGCGTACCCGGGCGCTGCGCGAGTGCGGGGCGATCCGCGGGTTCCACGCCGAGGTGGACCCGGCGGCGGTGGGCCTGCCGTTGCAGGCGCTGGTGTCGGTGCGGCTGACCGCGCACGAGCGGGCCGCTGTTGACGCGTTCCGCGCCCGGTCGGTACGGCTGCCCGGCGTGGTGTCGGTGTTCCATGTGGCGGGCGCTGAGGACTACGTGCTGCACGTGCGCGCCGCCTCCGGCGACGCGCTGCGGGACTTCGTCCTGGATCATCTGGCTGTCGATCCGGCGGTGCAGCACACGCAGACCAGCCTGATCTTCGAGCAGGCCCGCGGTATGGGGTAGCGCACCCGGCGGAACAATTCCGGCACGTCGCGGGTTGCACCTGCCTGTGATCGACGTACCCATGTCTGTTCTTGATCTTGCCCCGGTGGCGGCGACCGGCAACGCCGGTGAGGCGCTGCGGTACACCACGGAGCTGGCCCGCCGCACCGAGGAGCTGGGCTACCGCCGGTTCTGGGTGGCCGAGCACCACAACATGCCCGCCATCGCGAGTTCCGCCCCGGCGGTGCTGCTCGCGCACCTGGCGGCGAACACCAGCACGATCCGGCTCGGCTCGGGCGGGGTGATGCTGCCCAACCACGCGCCGCTGGTGGTGGCCGAGCAGTTCGGCACGCTGGAGGCGCTGCACCCGGGCCGGATCGACCTGGGCATCGGTCGGGCGCCGGGCACCGACCAGGTGACCGCGCTGGCGCTGCGCCGCACCATGGAGGGCCTGTCCGCGGAGCACTTCCCGCGCGAGCTGGCCGACCTGATGAACTACTTCTCCGGCGCCGAGCCGGGCCCGATCACCGCGACGCCGGGCCGCGGCCAGTCGCCGCAGGTGTGGCTGCTCGGGTCCAGCGGGTTCAGCGCGCAGCTGGCCGGTCTGCTCGGGCTGCCGTTCTCGTTCGCGCACCACTTCAGCTCGCAGAACACGATCCCGGCGTTGCAGCTCTACCGGCAGAACTTCCGGCCGTCGCAGTGGCTGGACCGGCCGTACGCGATGGTGGCTGTCAACGCGGTCTGCGCGGAGACCGACGAGCGGGCCGAGTGGCTGGCCGGGCCGTCCGGGCTGTCGTTCCTGAAGCTGCGGTCGGGGCGGCCGGAGCCGCTCGTCACGCCGGAGGAGGCGGCGGCGTACCCGTACTCGGAGTTCGAGCGGGAGTTCGTCGCCCAGCGCCGCGACGGCCAGGCGACCGGTTCGCCGGAGACGGTGGCCCGGCAGCTCGGTGAGTTGCTGGAGCGCACCGGCGCGGACGAGCTGATGCTCACCACGATGGTGTACGACGTGGCGGACCGGGTCCGCTCGTTCGAGCTGATCGCCGAGAAGGTGGCGGGCGGCCTGCGCCGGGAGGGCTGAAACACGCTCTTCATAGCCACGTCACCGCAGCGTCGCGTGGGACGCATAACTTTGTCCCCGGTGGTGGTACGGCATTCCCGGTCGGGACGGGTCGGGAATGCTGCGGTGTGGTGCACCGGGTCGCCGGCGGAGCGGATTCCGCGGCCGGCGACCCGGTGCCTGCCGTTTCAGCGCAGGTAGATGTTCGGCGCGGGCGGGGTGCTCATGCCGTCGCCCAGGAAGTAGCCGGGGTGCGGCGGCTGGTTGTAGGCGGTGTTCTGCCAGGCCACCGCCACCCGGTACTGCGGGTCGTGCATCAGCGTCGGCAGGCGCAGCCCGGTGGTCACAGGCGTGCTGTAGATCCGTAGCGCGGTGCTGTCGGAGGTGCGCCAGACGACCTCCTCGCGCCAGTCGCCGAGCAGGTCCGCGGAGAGCGCCGGGGTGAACTTGGTGCCGTTGTTCGAGGCGACGCCGCTGCCGGTGAGCAGCCGGGTGTCGCCGCCGGTGCCGTACTTGTCGATCTTCGTGGCGTCGAGCAGCTCCCGGACCGGGTCGCCGTCCCACCAGATCAGGAAGTTCGCCGACGACGGTTTGCGCCCGACGTTCTGGCCCCGGGTGTTCAGCAGCCCGTCGACAGCCGACGACCAGGACTCGGCACCCGGGCTGCCCGCCCAGACGTCGCCGGAGACGCCGCGGCCGTTGTCGCCGCTCGGCGCCGTCTGCCAGATGATCTGCCCGGTACGCGCGTCGGCCATCCAGGAGCTGGGCTTGCTGCCGTCCTCGTCGACCTTGAACACCTCCAGGCCCGCGCGGGAGGGGTCGAGGTCGCCGACGTGCAGGGCGTCGCCGTGGCCGTTGCCGGTGGAGTACAGCAGCCGGCCGTTGTCGTCGATGGTGGCGGCGCCGTACACGATCTCCTGGCGGCCGTCGTTGTCCACGTCGGCCACGGAGAGCTGGTGGTTGCCCTGGCCGGCGGCGGCGCCGTTGCCGGAGGCGTTCGAGTCGAACGTCCAGCGCTTGCGCAGCGTGCCGTCGCGGAAGTCCCAGGCCGCGACGACGGCCCTGGTGTAGTAGCCGCGCGCCATGATCAGCGAGGGGCGCTGCCCGTCCAGGTACGCGGTGCCGGCGAGGAACCGGTCGACCCGGTTGCCGTACGAGTCGCCCCAGGACGAGACGGTGCCGCGCGGCGGGTCGTAGTCGACGGTGGACAGCGCCGCGCCGGTGCGGCCGTCGAACATGGTCAGGTACTCCGGTCCGGCGAGCACGTAGCCGCTGGAGTTGCGGTGGTCGGCCGAGCCGTTGCCGATCACCTGGCCGGTGCCGGAGCGGGTGCCGTCGGCGGTCTTCACGGCCACCTCGGCGTCCCCGTCGCCGTCGTAGTCGTACACCTGGAACTGGGTGTAGTGGGCGCCGGCGCGGATGTTACGGCCGAGGTCGATGCGCCACAGCCGGGTGCCGGTGAGCGTGTACGCGTCGACGTAGACGTTGCCGGTGTAGCCGGACTGCGAGTTGTCCTTGGCGTTCGACGGATCCCACTTGAGCACGAACTCGTAGCGGCCGTCGCCGTCGAGGTCACCGACGCTCGCGTCGTTCGCCGCGTAGCTGTACCCCTCCCCGGACGGGGTGGTGCCGCCGGGCGGCGGCTGGATCGGCACGTCCAGGTAACCGTTGGCGAACTGGAGCGCCGGGGCGGACGCCGCCTGCTCGGCGCCGTTCACCACGGCCCGCACGGTGTACGCCGATCCGGCCGCCGCGCCGCTGTCCAGGTACGTGGTGGCGCCGGTGATCGGACTGCCGTTGACCTTGGTACCGCCCCGGTAGAGGTTGAACGAGACCCCCGTCGTCTCGGTGCCGAGCAGCCGCCAGGAGACCAGGTTCCCGCTGCCGGAGCGGACGCTGATCAGGCCCCGGTCGAGGTCCTCCATCTGCTTGGCGCCGGCCGGCGGGGTGGTCGGCGCCAAGCAGATGGAGGACCTCGAC
>NZ_LEKG01000299.1:0-4721 GCF_001029515.1 Micromonospora sp. RV43
GTGGGCGGGCGGCGGCCGGGCCGGCGGCGCAGCACCCGGCGCGGCCGGGTGGCCTGCCGGATCCGTTCCTCACCGGCGTGCGCCAGGATGTCCCGCTGGAAGAGGGCGGCCTGCATCTTCGCGGCGATCTGCCGCTGCTCCCGGGCGATCTCGGCGTCCCGGGCCTTCATCTCGGCGATCGAGCGCTCGATGTCGGCCAGGTGCTCGGCCCACTGCGGCTGGTGCGCGCCGCAGTGCGGGCAGACGACGGCGGGCTTGATGTCCTGCCCGCACGAGGCGCACCTGAAGCTCTCCACGACAGTCTCCCGTCCGCCCGTGCCCCCGCACTGTGGACCTCCCAGAGGCAGCATGCCTTGAGTGGGCCGGGATTTCGACAGTTGCCGCCGCGTTCGGGACAACAAAAACGGACCGGCCGCCGGGAGACGTTCCCCGGCGGCCGGTCCGCGCGCTCAGCGGATCAGGGGCGACCCATGCCGCGGTACTCCCAGCCGGCCTGCGTCCACAGTGTGGAGTCGAGGCAGTTGCGCCCGTCGACCACCTTGCGGCCGTTCGCCAGCTCGCCCAGGGCCACCGGGTCGGCGTTGCGGAACTCGGCCCACTCGGTGAGCACGCAGACCAGGTCGGCGCCGCGGACGGCGTCGTTCATCGTCTCCTCGTACGTCAGCTCGGGCACCGCCCGGCGTGCGTTCTCGACCCCCTGCGGGTCGAACACGTGCACGTCGGCGCCGGCCTTGCCGAGCAGCGAGGCGACCGCGAGCGCCGGCGCGTCGCGTACGTCGTCGGTGTTGGGTTTGAACGTGGCGCCGAGCACCGCGACCCGCGTGCCGGACAGGTCCGGGCCGGCCGGCCCGGAACGGCGGCCGAGCAGTTCGGCGGCGAGCTGCACCACGCGGCTGCGGCGGCGCTGGTTGATCAGGTCGACCTCGTGCAGGAAGCGCAGCGCCTCACCGGCGCCCAGCTCCTGCGCGCGGGCCTGGAAGGCGCGGATGTCCTTGGGCAGGCAGGCGCCGCCGAAGCCGAGCCCGGCCTGGAGGAAGCGGTTGCCGATGCGCGGGTCGTAGCCGATCGAGCGGGCGAGCTGGGTGACGTCGCCGCCGGCCGCCTCGCAGACCTCGGCCATCGCGTTGATGAAGGAGATCTTGGTGGCGAGGAACGCGTTCGCGGCGACCTTGACCAGCTCGGCGGTGGCGAAGTCGGTGACCACCAGCGGCACCTCGCGGTCCTCGGTGGCGGCGAGGTCGAAGACGCCTTTGTGGGCGGCGAAGAGCATGCCGTTGGCCCACTCGCTCTTGACGCCGACCACGATCCGGTTCGGACGCAGCACGTCGTCGACGGCGAAGCCCTCCTGGAGGAACTCGGGGCTCCACGCCACCTCGACGCCGAGGTCGGCCGGGGTGTGCTTGCCGACGAGCTGCTCCACCCACTCGGCGGTGCCCACCGGCACGGTGGACTTGCCGACGATCAGCGCCTTGCGGGTCAGGTGCTGGGCGAGGCTGGTCACGGACGCCTCGACGTACGACAGGTCGGCGCCCATGCCGTCGGCCCGCTGCGGGGTGCCGACGCAGATGAAGTGGACGTCGCCGAAGTCGGCGGTCTCCTGGATGTCGGTGCTGAACCGCAGCCGGCCGGCGGCCAGGTTGCGCCGCAGCAGCTCGTCGAGGCCCGGCTCGTGGATCGGCACCTCGCCCGCGTTCAGCTTGGCGATCTTGTCCGCGTCGACGTCGAAGCCGAGCACCTCGTAGCCCAGCTCCGCGTAGCAGATGGCGTAGGTCGCACCGAGGTAGCCGGTGCCGAGGAAGGTCACCCGCGGGCGGGCGGCGCCGGACGGCGGGGTCACCGCGGCGATGGCGGGCATCGGCTGGGTGTTCGGGTACGGAATCGTCACGCCTGTCTTCTCCGCTCGCACTGGCGGCGCTTCCACGCGTCGCATTCTGCTGGGGCGCCGAGGCCGGGCACCGAGGGAACTGGATGTCTGCTGTGAGGGTAATGGGGTTGGGCGGGCGAGGCTCGGGCGCGAGCCTACCCGCCGGTAAGGTTCGGCCGGGGCCGGTGGCTATCCTTCAGTTTGCGGCAGTCGTCGGCCCCCGGGCGGCACAGACTGCGCATGATAGCGGTGAAAGGGGAGGGCCGACATGGCCGCAGAGCAGTCGTTCGACGTCTACCGGTTGCCGGAGGAACACGAGGCGATCCGGGAGGCGGTCCGTGAGGTCTGTGCGGCCAAGGTGGCTCCGCACGCCGCCGAGGCGGATGAGACAGGTGAGTTCCCCAAGGCGTCCTACGAGGCCCTGCGGGCGGCCGACTTCCACGCCCCGCACATCCCGGTCGAGTACGGCGGCGCCGGCGCGGATGCGCTGGCCACGGCCATCGTGATCGAGGAGGTGGCCCGGGCCTGCGCGTCGTCCTCGCTGATCCCGGCGGTGAACAAGCTGGGCACCATGCCGCTGCTGCTGGCCGGCTCCGAGGAACTCAAGCGCAAGTACCTCACCCCGGTCGCGGCCGGGGAGGGCATGTTCTCCTACTGCCTCTCCGAGCCGGAGGCGGGCAGCGACGCCGCCGCGATGACCACCAAGGCGGTACGTGACGGAGACCACTGGGTGCTCAACGGCGTGAAGCGGTGGATCACCAACGCGGGCGTTTCCGAGTACTACACCGTGTTCGCCGTGACCGATCCCACAGCGCGCTCGAAGGGCATCTCCGCGTTCGTGGTGGAGAAGTCCGACCCGGGCGTCAGCTTCGGCGCCCCGGAGAAGAAGCTCGGCATCAAGGGCTCGCCCACCCGTGAGGTCTACTTCGACAACGTCCGGATTCCGGCCGACCGCATGATCGGCGCCGAGGGCACCGGCTTCGCCACCGCGATGAAGACGCTGGACCACACCCGGGTCACCATCGCCGCCCAGGCCGTCGGTATCGCTCAGGGCGCGCTGGACTACGCCAAGGGCTACGTCCAGGAGCGCAAGCAGTTCGGCAAGCCGGTCGCCGACTTCCAGGGCATCCAGTTCATGCTCGCCGACATGGGCATGAAGCTGGAGGCGGCGCGGCAGCTCACGTACGCCGCCGCCGGCAGGTCCGAGCGCGGCGACGCGGACCTGACCTACTTCGGTGCGGCCGCGAAGTGCTTCGCGTCCGACGCCGCCATGGAGATCACCACCGACGCGGTCCAGCTGCTCGGCGGCTACGGCTACACCCGCGACTACCCGGTCGAGCGGATGATGCGGGACGCCAAGATCACCCAGATCTACGAGGGCACCAACCAGGTGCAGCGCATCGTGATGGCGCGTCAGCTGCTCAAGGGCTGACCGCAGGCGTTCGGGCGGGCGGGCCGGTACGTACCGGCCCGCCCGCGCTCGTTCAACGGCTCTCGGTGCCCTCCGGCCGGCCGGCGCCGCGCGGGGGCGCGGACCACGGCGACTCGCCGCCGGTGCGGCGGGGCAGGGGTTCGGTGGGGGACTCGGGGTACGCGAGCGTGAGCGGCGGCGTGTCCGGGTCCTTCGCCGGCGCCGGGGGCCAGTCGGTGAGCGCCGGCTTGTGCTCGACCGGTGTGACGGCCGGGGTCAGCTCCGCCTCGGCCGTCGCGGATGTGACGGGACGCCGCCAGCGGCTCGTGCTGAACACGGCCATCAGCAGCAGCAGGCCGATGAGGAACAGCGTGCCGTTGTCCAGCGGGTCGCGCAGCGGCAGCGGGTCACCGAGCAGCTTCAGGTCGTCCGGCACCCGGTCCCGCACGCCGAACGGCGCGACGAACAGCCCGAGGTACGGGACCGCGAGCAGCAGGCCGGCCACCAGCGGGCCGAACGGCGAGAAGCGCAACGTGCCGAGCAGGCCGAGCAGGATGCCGGCGACGCCCAGATAGACGGCCGGCTCGATCAGGTTCGGCGTGCTGTACGTCCCGATCTCCACCCAGCGGTCGACGGTCCGCTCAGATCCGTCCTGACCGAGCGTGACGAGCACCCAGGTGACGGGCGCCACCGCCAACCCGGCGAGGAAGCTCCAGAGATGTCGCATCCGCGCACCGTACCGTTTTCGGCATGACAGATCATCCCGCGGTCCCGCCGGGTAAGCCCACGTCGTACTCCCGCGTCACGCTCAGTCGCATCATGACCGCGGTCGATGTCAATCTGTACGGGACCGTGCACGGTGGGGTACTGATGAAATTCGTGGACGACGTCGCCGGCGCGGCGGCGGCGCGGCACAGCGGCGGCACCGCGGTGACCGCGTCCATCGACGAGATCGTCTTCTCCGAGCCGGTCCGGGTGGGCGATCTCGTGCACGCGCACGCGCAGATCAACTGGACCGGACAGACCTCGATGGAGGTCGGGGTGAAGGTGGTCGCCGAACGCTGGGACTCGGCCGAGGAGGAACCGGTCCGGGTCGCCACCGCGTACCTGGTGTTCGTGGGCGTCGACGTGGGTGGCACGCCCCGGCCGGTCCGCCCGGTGCTGCCCGAGACGCCGGAGGACGAGCGCCGCTTCCGGGAGGCCGAGATCCGGCGCGCGCACCGGCTCGCCCGGCGCCGCGCGATCCAGGCCCACCGCGCCGGCTGAGGTGTAAGGAAGGGCCCCTTGTTAACGCCTGCGGTAGAGGAGGGGACCCCTGTTAAGGCGTGTTTCATAACGAGGTCAGAGCCACTCGGTGATGATGGTGATGGTCAGGACGGCTTGGAACCGGACGGCCAGCTTGTCGTAGCGGGTGGCGACGCCGCGGTGGCGTTTGAGCCTGTTGAT
>NZ_LEKG01000300.1:0-4715 GCF_001029515.1 Micromonospora sp. RV43
CGCAGCCCTCATCCGCTGGGCCGCCATCGCCGGCATGACCCGCCGCATCACCCGCGGCCAACCCGCACGCCGCCAAGCCCGCCGCACCTTCACCCGGACCTGATCAACCCGATCTCAAACACGCTCTCAGCCGGCTTTCATGTCACTGCCGACGGGCACGGCGGGTAGTGCTTGCGCCAGTTCGCTGCGACGTCGGATGCCGAGTTTGCGGAATGCCTGCCCGAGGTGCCATTCCACGGTCTTGACGGTGACGAAGAGCGTCTTGGCGATCTCGCGATTGGTCAGGCCCTCGCTCGCCTTCGCGACGACCCTTTGTTCGGCAGGAGTCAGTACTTGGGCGGTGGTCGCGGTCGCCGCGCGCGCACCGGCCAGGCGAAGTTCGCTACGGGCGGTTTCGATCAAGGCCGTCGCCCCGCATCGCTCAGCGCCCTCCAGGCCGTGGAGCAGACGCTCTCGACCCTCGGTGCGTCGTCCCGTCCGGCGCAACAGGGCGCCCGTGTCCACCTCGATCTTGGCCCGATCCAGCCGGTATGGCGTCGTGGCCATCAGGTCGTGAGCATGTTGTAGGTTTGTCATCGCCTGCTGCGGTGGCAAGACCCGGCTTCGTGCCCGTAGCGCGGCGGCGATCGGCCGGGGTGCCCCGAACCTGCGCGCGCGGAGGAGCTCCTCAGCGGTGACAAGGTCCGCTTGCCGCTCACGGCCTGTGGCGATCAGACCCTCGGTGAGCGGAACGATGTACTGCGCGGTGAGCCCGGGATGGTGCCAGCAGCGATCGATGGCAGCCTTTCTGCTCTTCAGCAACTCTGACGTGCTCGCTTGCACCTTCCCTTCGCTGATCTTGAGTGCTGCTCGCGCTACGGCGAGCTGATTGCAGAACGCCGCATCGGGCGGGCCGCCGGCACGGAGCAGAGAGTCCAGCACGGTCTGCGCCCGAGCCGGGCAGTCGAGCTCGATCAGGACCTGGACAGCCGTCGAGGCTGCCAGCCACACGGCTGGCGTGACGAGGGTGTCGTGCGAGAAGTCGGCAAGGACTCGCGATGCGAGTGTCTCCGCCGTTGCGAGCTCTCCCAGGTCTAGAGCGGCGAGGGCACTGACCGCCGTTGCTGCCTGCGCGGTCAGCAGACAACCGGCGGCACGTGCCTGGTCTGCGACGCCGCGCAGCACAGCATCCGCCCTCAGGGGCTGACCTGCCTGGCACAGTGTCCATGCGGCGAGGCAGACCTCGGGTAAGGGGTGGTCAAGCTCCCTCTGGGGTTTGGTAGGACGAAGGCTTAGTTCGGCCAGAACTCTTACTCGCGCGGCGTCCATGCCGCTGCCCAGCCCTCGTAGGGCCCGTAGTGCGGGTCCGCGTCGCGGCGGCGTTGGCTCTGGTGCGTCGCCGGCGGATGGCCGAGGGGTGAGGTCGTCGAGAGCAGCCGAGAATTCGCGTAGCCGTTGGAATACGGTGTGCTGTGCCGACTGGCCTCGTTGCAGGCCCTGGTGGACGATCCGGCGGCAGGCGTCGTAGCGGCCCTGGGCCAGGTGAGCCCCGGCGAGCAGCAGACGAGCACGATGGTGTAGACCCTCATCGGCGGGGTGCTGCAGCGCTTCATACAGATGGCTGAGCGCAGCGCTGTCACCGGAGCACAGCTCGGCGGCTGCGAGATCGACGAGCACCTTTACGGCCACGTTGTCGTCCGGTGGCTCGGCGAGACCTCGACGCAGGAGAGCCGCGGCCTGACGGGGGAGCCCTCGGCAGGTGGCGTCCGCCGCGCTGGCGGCCAGCATATCGACGACCCAACGATCCGCACCGGGCAGAGTGCGCAGCAGATGCGCCCCGATTGTGGCCAGGCTTCCACCGGTGCCGCTGAGCGCACGTGCGGCCAGATGATGAGCGGTGTGTCTTTGCTTCGGCGTGAGGCTGTCGTAGACGACTGACTGGATGACTGGATGAGAGAAGGCGAACGGCAGTGCAGCGTGCAGGATCTGCTCGTCGATGAGGGTTCTGGCCGCGCCGGTGAACGTGGAGGTGCTCATCTCGGCGACCGAAGCGCAGCGTCGGGCGTCCGCGTCCGGCCCGAGAACGGCTACGGCCTGCGCGGCGCGGCGCACGAGCGGCCCGAGGCGGTTGAGCCGGTGCAGCACATGCACGGTGGTACGTCGTGGAGCGACGTCGTAGAGATTCCCGACATCCTCGGCAGTGGGTTTGATCCCAGCAGTCACGGCCTCGGCGAGGATTTCCTTCACGAAGCGGGGGTTGCCCTGACACAGGGCGTAGCAGGCTTCTACGAATTCGGGCTCGGCATGGACGCCTTCGAAGTGTTCCGTGATCAATGCGCCGATGGCGTCGACGTCGAGTGGTCCCAGCCGCGCCAGACGCGCGGAGGGTCCGGTCGCCACCGCCGCGACCAACTCACCCCGATGGATCACGTCTAGTGGGCCTGTGGTGAACGCGAGGCCGATGCTTCCGTCTTCGAGCCGGTTGGCTATGTAGGCCAGCATGTTGAGCGACTCGATATCCGCGAAGTGGGCGTCGTCAACCACGATCACCAAGGGCCGTCGGCGGGACAGATTGCGGCAGACCCAGTACAGACCGTGCACGGTGGGATGCAACTCGAGCGTTCTAGGCGCCTCGGGGACCTTCTGCGACAGCAACTCGCTCGCCAGCTCTGCCGGCCCGCGAAGGACGGCGAATCTCTGATCGGGCGCCGTGATGTCACTGCAGCATTCCAATAGCTGCCGCGCCACCCCCCAGGGGAAATCACATTCCAATTCTGTGCCGCGCGCGCGAAGGATCTGAAGTCCTTTTTGTTGAGCGTCTTCGCGTAGCTTGCGAAGTGTCGCCGACTTGCCGATTCCTGCATTCCCCTCGAAGGCGATGGCCCGCCCGGTGCCGCTTCCCACATCCGTAAGAAATTCATCGATAGTGCGAAGTGCGTCTTCACGGCCGTGCAGGATAGTGCGGTGACGTGGCACGTGTCTCCCCCGAGGTGTCCATCGATAGGTGGTGCGACCGATCGGCGAGGTCGCTACGGCGTCCGCCATGCGCGCCTTCGCGGCCGGCGGAGTACGACTGTCCCTTGGACATGGAAGGGGTCACGGGGGGGGCGATCGGCCGTCGGAACGACGGAGGTGCCGGATGTCCCGGGGGTCGGTGGCCAGCACGTGAGGGGGGCTGGTGTGGTGCTGCGGTGCGACGCGTGCGGCTTGCTGAGAGGCGGCCTCGCCGCGGAAGTGATCGGCCGGCGCGCGGACGTCACGGCGTGGCTCGTGCACTGCCATTTTTGTTTGGCGGCTGGGGGATTGGTGGCTTTTTGCCGTTCCATGTCGGGTCCTTTGCGCGTGACAATAAGACGCCGACCAGACTTCCCGGCACACCAGTCTCGATAGTATGCGGAGATCCCCGCGTCACCGCAACCCACTTAGAGGAAAGTCTATGTAAAAAGAAAGAGATCGCCCTGCCCGGCCATATTTGGCAAACCGGGCAGGGCGAAATGGCGCGAGACATGCCGGAACTCGGAAGCACCGAGCGTTCGTGCGGTGGGGCCGGATCCGCTAGCCGGTGGGCCGCCGGCTGGCGTGCCAGCGATCGATCACCGCCGGAAGCTCGGTCATCAGATAGCTGTAGAAGTCGTGCATCTCACGCAGCCGCTGGCCGGCCCGGGTGTCCGCCCCGACGGCCTCTATGCCGCGTTCCGCCTCCTCCTGCATGGCCTTGACGACCTCGTTCTGGCTGGACATTAGGATGGCCCAGGCGCTGTCGCGGAAGCGGAAGTGTTCGCGACGGCTGCCAGGGACCGGCACGCGTTCGATCAAGCCGACGGACGACAGTGCCTTCACGGACATGGAGACGGTGCCCGAGCTGGCTTGCAGCCACTGGCACAGGTCGCCGGCGGTGACGGTCTCCGACTCGGCGAACAGCAGCGCCGCCAAGACCCGAGCCAGCATGCGCTGCATGCCCCCCTTGGTCAGGGTGAGTGCCAGTCGCTCGGCCGCATCGCGAGCCTCCGTCGTCATCGTGCCCCCGTTCTCTCCTCCCACACTCTACCGAGGTTTCAGAAAACTCGGAGAACTTGACCCTTCCCGTTCGGTCTGTGACGTCACGTGAGGCCACTGCCGGCCGGGGCCGGGTGCGGTGGCAGTCCCAGGTTCCGCACCCGCAGGACGGTGGCGTTGAGCCACATCAGCGGCTGGATCAGCAGGTCGACGCCGACCAGAAAGCAGAGCGTCCCCACCCCGGCCGGACCGCCCATCAGCCATCCGGCTGCGAGCAGGGTCAGTTCGAGCGCGCCCTTCGCCAGCCAGAACGGCCACCGCCATCGCTCCACCATGGTGATCGCGAGAAGGTCCATCGCCCGGATGCCGAACCCGCTCATGATGATCAGCGCCGAACCGTATGCGCAGCACGTGGTGCCCGCTGCGAGTAACGCCGCTGCGGGTATCGGAGCGAGGCGAACCGGGTCGAGGATTAGCAGGACGTCGATGACGCTGCCGCAGAGGAAGAACGTCAGCAGTGGGGACAGTGCCGGGCGGCGACGTGTCCATACGGCGACGATGGACACGCAGGTGACCGCGACGGCGGCCTGCGCGATGCCGATCGTCGCCGGTATGTGACGCAGCAGGCCGATCGCGAACGTATCGAGCGGGTCGGTGCCGAGGTGCGAAGCGATGAAGAAGTACGCGCCCAGTGAGAAGAAGAAGCAGCCGATGAGATAGGGGAGGGCTTTGTCGACGGC
>NZ_LEKG01000301.1:0-4632 GCF_001029515.1 Micromonospora sp. RV43
GGCCGGAGGTGAACCACCAGTGGTCGATGTTGAACAGCGAGCCGCTGCCGCCGGTGAACCGCAGGTAGAGGTCGTGGGTGCCGGTGGCGCCGCTGACCGGGCAGCTCGGGTTGGTCCAGGTCTGCCAGTCGCCGGTGGGGGTCACCTGGCAGGTGCCCACCAGCGGGCCGGTCACGCTGTCCAGGCGCAGCTCGATGGACCCCCCGCTGCCGGCCGAGGCCACCATGGCGGTGAACTTGGTCGCGCCGGCGCCGAAGGCCACGCCCTTGACCTTGATGTAGTCCCCGTTGTCGATGTAGCCGACGTTCCTCCCGCCCAGGGAGGACGCCTCGGTCTCGACCCCCTGCCCCCAGGCCATCGTCTCGGCCTCCTGCCGGGAGTACGGGTTCACGGTGCCGACCTGCGGGGCGCCGGTGGTGGTCATGTTGATCGTGGGGATCGAGCCGTCAGCGCCGTAGGAGAACTTCTCCACCGCCACCGACCTGGTGAAACCGCCGCCGCCGGGCAACGCGCCGTTGTGGTAGAAGAAGTACGAGTTGCCCTTGAAGTCGATGATCCCGGGGTGGTTGGTGAAGCTGCTGCCCTGGGTCGGCATGATCGTCCCGCGGTACGTCCACGGGCCCAGCGGCCCGGGAGCGGTCGAGTAGGCGACGAACTCCGAGCAGCACCTGGCCGCGAACGCCATGTAGTAGAGGCCGTTGCGCTTGTACACCCACGGCCCCTCCTCGTAGAGGGTCGGCCGGTTCGCGTCACCGGTCCGCGCCCCGAAGCCCGCGGTGGTCAGCGGGATCTGGGTGGGGCTGCCGGAGTACGAGGTCATGTCCGCGTTCAGCTTCACGTACCACAGTCGCGGGTTGCCCCAGTACAGGTACGCCTGGCCGTCGTCGTCGATGAACACCGTCGGGTCGATCTCGCCGTTGCTCACCAGCGGACGCCCGATGGCGTCACGGAACGGCCCGGTGGGGCTGTCCGCCACCGCCACCCCGATGCCCATCTGGCCGGTCGCCCGGACGACCATCGGCACGTACCAGTAGAACTTGCCGTTGCGCTGGACCGCCTGGCCGGCCCACGCGTCCTGCTTGGCCCAGCTGAACGTGGCGAGGCTGAGCGGCGACCCGTGGTCGGTCCAGTTCACCATGTCGTCGGACGAGAAGACCCGCCACTCCTTCATGGTGAACCAGGTCGAGTTGTCCTCGTCGTGGCCGGTGTAGAGGTAGACGCGGCCGTCGTGGACCAGCGGGGCCGGGTCGGCCGTGTAGATCGTCTGCACGATCGGGTTGTCCGCCCGGGCGACGGTCGGGGTCAGCCCTCCGGCGATGACCGGTGCCAGCCCCAGCAGGGCGAGCATCGTCACGGCCAGCGCGAGCCATCGTCTGGTCCGGCGGTCGGGTCTCCATAGCGTTGAGGTCACAGGTCGTCTCCCCGGTAGGCCGCGCCGCGGCGGATGGGTACGGTCGGCGAAGGTCGGGCCGTCACGCCCGGCTCCACTTCTGGCTGCTGCCGCCGGTGCAGGCGGACAGGACGATCGGGGTGCCGTTGCCGGTACCGCCGCCGTTCGGGCTCAGGCACAGTCCGGACTGGACGCCGGTGATCGTGCCGTCGGTGTTGACGTTCCACTGCTGGTTGGCGCCGCCGTTGCAGTCCCAGATGATGACCCGGGTGCCGGACGAGGTGCCCTGGCCCTCGGCGTCGAGGCACTTGCCGCCGTACACCTGGAGCTGCCGGCCGGAGGTCGCCGTCCACTGCTGGTTCGCGCCGCCGTTGCACTCCCACAACGTCACCTGCGTGCCGTTGGTCTGGGACTGGTTCGGCACGTCCAGGCAGCGGCTGGAGTTGGGGTTGAGCAGGGCGCCGCTCGTACCCCCGGGGTTGCCGCCCGGGCCGGCGACCACCGACAGGTTGTCGAACTGGGCGGTCTCGCCCTGGCTGGTGCCGAAGCCGACCTGGCCGGTGCCGAACGTGGAGTCGGTGACCGTGCCGACAGTCGTGCCGTCGATGGTGGCGGTGATGGTGGAGCCGGCGAAGCCCAGCGCGAGGCTGTGCCAGCGGTTGGTGCCGAGCGCGGCGACGTTCCCGCTGCGCAGCGTGGCGAGCTGCCCGGCGGTGTTGTTGCGCAGGATCGACCACGAGCCGGAGTCGGTGACCCGCAGGAAGTAGCCGTTGTACCGGCCGATCGGGTCGAGGTTCGTGGTGCCGACGCGGCCCTGGATCTGGGCGTAGCCGGACTGTTCGAGCAGGACGTCGGCGGAGACGGTGTAGTTGCCCCAGCTCAGGTTCCCGCCGTAGGTGGCCGGGTCGGCGAGGGTCTTCCAGGTGATCGGGGCCTGCGCGGACATCTGCCGCAGGCACATGCCGGCCCGGCCGCCGCCGCAGCCGACGGTCTCGAACGCGCCCTGCATGTCCTGGAGGTACTTCGGTATCCGCCCGGCCGCGTAGCCGTCGAAGTCGTCGCGGTACGGCAGGCCGAGCGAGCCCTGGGCCGGGCTGGTGGCGGTGCCCTTGCCCTGCCCGGTGGTCGTGGTGACGGTGTAGAGGTGTCCGGGCTGGACGGTGAGCGAGAACGATCCGCCCGACGGGGTGATGTCCGCGCCGCGGACGAAGAAGTCGTTCGGGTTCGTCGAGTTCAGGTTCGTGGACCAGACGTGCACCTGGCCGGTGGAGAGCCCGCCGGTGACGTTCACGGTGAGCTGCTGCGCCGCTGTGGCGTCCATGGTCTCGATGACGGTGCTGTAGTCGCCGCCGGTGGGGGAGCGCAGCGACACGTAGCTGCCGTTGTTGCGGTTGCCGCCCAGGTAGCCCGACGACGAGTCGAGGTAGCGCCAGCCGGGCGCGGTGAACTGGGTGGTGTGCGCCAGCGCCCAGGTGTTCTTGCCGACCGAGTACCAGCCGGACCAGGGCTGGTTGGCCAGGATCAGCCCGACCGTGGACCAGGGCAGGTTCGGTGTGATCGCGGCGATCAGGTCCCAGTTGAGGTAGGCGACCATCCGGCCGTCGATGTAGCCACGGTTGATGCCGCGGGCCAGCGGCTTGGCGCCGTCGTTGTAGTCCTGCGAGCCGCCCTCGCTGTTCCACAGCGTCTTGCCGGTGCTGGTGGCGGTGGACGAGACGGTGCAGGTGGTCTGTGCGCTGAGGTAGCCGCACGGGTAGTGGCCGCTGAGCACGTCGATGCTGTTGCGCAGCGTGGAGTTGCCGGCGACGGCGTTCGCCGGACCCCAGCTGCCCGGGTAGTCGTCGCCGTAGATGATCTTCACGTTGCCGTACCCGTTGCTGTTCAGTGCCTGACGCAGGCTGATGGTCCAGTTCGCGTCGGTCCGCTTCTCGTTCTGGGCGGCGGTGATGTAGTCCATGGTCAGGTTGTGCTGCCGCGCGCAGCCCAGCCAGTCCACGAAGTAGTTGATCATGTCCTGGGACATGAAGTTGCCGTTGCCGATCCACCCGGGAGCGCCCCAGGGCAGTGCCGCCAGCTTGATGGCGGGGTTGCGGGCCTTGGCCTGCTCCATGATCCACCACTGGTAGCGGCGGTTGCAGTTGAGATCGCCCCGGACGTGCTCGTGGCTCGGCTCGGAGCCGCTGGTGGAGTTGGTGTCGCCGCCCATCTCGACCTTGAGGATCTGCAACGCGGCGCCGTGGCCGGGCTTGAACAGGTAGTCCAGGATCTGCCCGCGTTGCGGCTCGGGATAGTCGATCAGCAGCCGGCTGTTGCCGCCGCCGCCGCTGACCGCGCCGACCCCGTCGAACGTCTGGCCGCCGGAGGCGCCGTTGACGGTGATCGAGGTGGCCGCCTGCGCGGGGGTCGCGGCGAGCGTCAGGCCGCCGCCGGTGGCGGCCAGGGCGAGAGCGAGGGCGGGTGCGGCGAGGCGCGATGGCCCGGATCGGACGGGCCGGGGACGGGGGATCACCATGACGGCTCCTCGGGTACGCGCGGGCGCCCGACCGTCCGGGACGGTGCCTCGCGAGTTGTGGATGGCCGTCGGTGTAAACGCTAACAGCGGCGGTGCGGTGGCCCCAGGGGTGCTGGTGGTGGTGGCCTGCGGGGTCGTGAATGTTAGCGCAAACATCGACCAGGGTTAATTAGAGCACATCCCGGCGTCCGGCGGGGCGTCGGTCGTCCCGCCGGTGCCGGGCCGGAGGGCGGCGATGTGCCACCCCACGGCCCGGCTCCCCGTGCGGGGATCGGCGGGCCGGCCCGGTCAGGGGCTGGTGCAGCTGACGCCGCTGGGCGCCGTGGCGCCGTTCCCGGTGGCGGTGAACCCGAACGTCGTCGAGGCGTTCGCGCCCAGCGTGCCGTTGTACGCCGCGTTGCGGACCGACACCGAGCCGGAGGTGCCGGTGTTGACGCCGTTCCAGAGGCTGCTGATGGCCTGGCCGGAGGCCAGGGTCAGGCGTACGGTCCAGCCGTTGAGCGTGGTGGCGCCGTTGTTGGCCACCGTGACCTCGGCCTGGTAGCCGCCGGGCCAGGTGTTCACGGTCCGGTAGGTGGCGGTGCAGGCGCCCGGCTCGCCGGTCGGCGGGGGCGTGGTCGGCGGAGGCGACGTCGGAGGCTCCAACGTCCGGCTGGTCGTCGCCGACCTCGCCGCCCGGCCGCTGACCGGCCGGACCGTGCCCACGCCCGCCGACTACGACGCCCCCCGG
>NZ_LEKG01000302.1:0-4533 GCF_001029515.1 Micromonospora sp. RV43
GGATGAGGGGGTGGAACTCGTGATCATGGCGGACACGCATGTGCCCAAGCGGGCGCGGGATCTTCCGGCGGTGCTGTGGGGGGCCGTGGAGGCCGCGGATGTCGTGGTGCACGCGGGGGACTGGGTGGACGTGGCGCTGCTGGACGCGCTGGAGGCGCGGTCGCGCCGCCTGGTCGGCGTGTACGGCAACAACGACGGGCCGGAGCTGCGCGCCCGGCTGCCCGAGGTGGCCCGCGTCGAGCTGGACGGCCTGCGGGTCGCCGTGGTGCACGAGACCGGCCCGAAGACCCGCCGCGAGGAGCGCTGCGCCGCCACGTACGGCGACTGCGACCTGCTCGTCTTCGGGCACTCGCACATCCCCTGGGACACCGTCGCCCCGGGTGGTCTGCGCCTGCTCAACCCCGGCTCACCCACCGACCGGCGGGCGCAGCCGTACGCCACCTACCTGACCGCCCGGGTGGTGGCGGGGCGGCTCGACCGGGTCGAGCTGCACCGCCTGCCCCCGCGCTGACCTCAGCGGCCCCGGCCGGTCTCCGCCTGGAGCTCGTCGATCCGCCGGGACGCCTCGGCCTTGGTCAGGCCCTCCGGCACCGGCTCGCCCGCCTCCTGGGCCAGGGTGTGCAGGTACGACTCCTGGGCGGCGGTGGGCGGCTCGTCGCCGGTGACCCAGTCGTCCGGGTCCTTGACGGCGGCGTCCGGATTCACGTTCCTGCCGTTGGTGTTGGCGCGGTCGGCCATGCTGATCACCTCTCCTCGAACAGGTGTACCACTACCCCCGGCCCGGCGGGTTCATGCCGCCCGCCGCCTACGATCACCTGGTGACGGCGGACCGGACGGGCGTGGTGGTGGTCGGTGCGGGCATCGCCGGGGTGGCGTGCGCGACCGAGCTGGCGCGGGCCGGTGTGCCGGTGCGGGTACGCGAACGGGCCCGGGTCACCGGCGGGCGGATGGCCAGCAAGCGCTTCGACGGCCGCCCGGCCGACCTGGGAGCCGCGTACTTCACAGTGGACGATCCGGACTTCGCCGTCGTGGTGGACCGGTGGCGGGCCGCCGGGCTGGCGCGGGAGTGGACCGACACGCTCGTCGCGTACGGGCCGGGCGGGCGCGAGCAGGTCACCGGCCCGATGCGCTGGGCCGCCCCGCGCGGGCTGCGCTCACTCGTCGAGCAGCTCGCAGGCGACCTGCCGGTGACGCACGACCGGCTGGTGATGAGCGTCGAGCCCGGCCTCCGGGTGGACGGCGCCGAGGCCGAGGCGGTCGTGCTCGCCATGCCCGGCCCGCAGGCGGCGCTGCTGCTGGACCCGGCGCTGGCCGAGGCGACCCGGGCGGTGGCCGCGCAACGCTGGTCGCCGGCGCTGAGCGGGGTGCTGCACTTCCCGGCCCGCCGCTGGACGGACTTCCGCGGGGCGTTCGTCAACGGCCACCCCGTACTCAGCCTGGTCTGCGACGACGGCGACCGCCGTGGTGACGGCGCGCCGGTGCTCGTCGCGCACACCACAGCCGAGTTCGCCGCCGGGCACCTGCTCCAGCCCACAGCCGCCCGCCCGGCGATCGAGCAGGCGGTCCGCGACCTGCTCGGACTGCCCGAGCCGGCGGTGTCGGCCCACGTGCACCGCTGGACGTACGCGTCCCCGGCCGCGCACGCCGGGAGCGCCACGTTCCACCTGGACGACGACGGCATCGGCCTGGCCGGTGACGCGTTCGGCCGCCCGCGCGTGCAGACCGCCTGGCGTTCCGGCCGGGACCTGGGCCGCGCGCTCGCCGCCCGGCTGGGCTGAGAGCCCTCGGCCCGGGCCGGTCAGCCGGTGGCGCCCACCGGTTGCGCCGCCGACCCGGCCCGCGTGTCCTCGCCGGTGCGTTCGCCCTCCCGGTCCAGCAACTGCATGACCGGTGTCGCGGCGATCCCGTGCGCCACCACCGACACCACCACCACGAGACCGACTGTGGCCCAGACCAGATCCGCCTGCGGGAAGTCGGTCTTGCTGGTGGCGTACGCCAGGTAGTAGAACGAGCCGACGCCGCGGATGCCGAACAGCGAGATCACCCAGTGCTCGGCCGGTCTGCCCGGCGCCCCGCGCAGCGACAGCCACGCGGCCAGCGGCCGGATCACCAGCACCAGCGCCAGCCCGGCCAGTGCCGCCGGCCAGGTCAGCGGCGCGAGCAGCCCGCCGATCACCGCGCCGCCGAACAGCAGCAGCAACAGCACCGTGAGCAGCCGCTCCACCTGCTCGGCGAAGTCGTGCAGCACGGAATGGAACTCGTGCGTACGCTCGGCGGCCCGGATCGCGCGGGCGGCCACGAACACGGCCAGGAAGCCGTACCCGCCGATCACCTCGACCAGCCCGTACGCGAGGAACGTCGCGGCCAGCGCGAGGAAGCCCTCGGAGTGCCGGGCCAGCCGCAGCTTGCTCGGGGCACGGAAGAACAGCTTGCCGAGCAGCCAGCCGACGAGCAGCCCGCCGCCCACCCCGGCGGCGAGCTTGTAGAACACGTCCACCGCGAACCACTCGGCGAGCCAGCCGGACGGCGCGAGCCCGGTGGTGGCGATCGCGATGGCCGCGTACACGAACGGGAAGGCGAGCCCGTCGTTCAGGCCCGCCTCCGAGGTGAGCGCGAAGCGCACCTCGTCCTCCGAGTCCTCCACATCGGTCGGTTCGCCCACCTGCACGTCGGAGGCGAGCACCGGGTCGGTGGGCGCGAGCGCCGCGCCGAGCAGCAGCGCCGCGGCCGGCACCAGACCGGCCCACCACCAGCCGAGCAGCGCCACCGCGGCGATGCACAGCGGCATGGCGATCGCGAGCAGCCGCCACGTCGACGACCAGCGGGCCCAGCTCAGCGGACGGTCGATCTTCAGGCCGGCACCCATCAGCGCGACGATCACCCCGACCTCGGTGAGGTGGGTGGTCAGTTCCGGCCAGCGCAGCGGGTCCGGTGTGGGCAGACCGGTGGGCAGCACGAACACGAGCATGCCGAGCCCGAGGAACGCGATCGGCATCGACAGCGGCCGCCGCTCCAGCACCCGGGGCAGCACCCCGGCCAGCAGCGCACCGACGCCCAGCAGAGCGAACGCGACATCGACCGGTTCCACGACACCACCCTTCCGACGCCCGGCGGCCGGGCGGTGGAGTCCAGCAGTGCCCCGAAGCGGGTCCGGTTAAGCGTGCGCGTGCCCGCCGGTCGACCGCCGGTCAGCCGAGCGTGCCGATGGCGCTGTCCGGCAGGGCGTGCAGCAGCGCCGCCGGGTCGTCGTAGACCGCCACCGCGCCCGCGCCGGCCAGCTCCGCCCGGCCGGTGCCGCCGCAGGTCAGGCCGATGCACGGGATGTCCAGCTTGCCGGCGGCTGCCACGTCCCAGACCGAGTCGCCGACGAACACCACCCGCTCGGCGGTCAGCCCCGACTGGTCCAGCGCGGCGACCAGGATGTCCGGCGCCGGCTTGCTCTCCTGCGCGTCGGCCGACGAGGTGACCGAGTCGATCACGTCGTCCGCGTCCAGCGCGGCCCGCAGCGCTGTCACCTCGTGTTCGGCGGCCGAGGTCGCCAGCACCACCCGCAGCCCGCGCTCGGCGCAGGCGCGCAGCAGTCCCCGGGCACCGGGCAGCGGCGCCAGCCGCTCCCAGTACTCCGCGTACAGCGCGTCGTGCGCGTCGCGCAGCCGGCCGTCGGCGTCCCGGTCCCGCTCGGCGCCGAGCAGGTGGTCGAGCAGCTTGTCCGAGCCCATGCCGATGGACCTGTGGATCCGCGCCATCGGCACCCGGTGGTCGGCCTGGCGCAGCGCCTCCCACCAGCTCACCGTGTGCAGGTACGTCGTGTCGACCAGGGTGCCGTCCACGTCGAACAGGACACCGCATCGCTTGTCGTCGGCCATGTCCGGCTCCTACCCGGCCGGGGCGTCGCCGACGCGCGGCTCACCCGCCGGAATGAGGATCTCGAACCAGACCGTCGAGCCGCGTACGGTCGGGTCGGTGCCCCAGGCGTCGCTCAACTCCTCGATCAGGCCGAGCCCGCGGCCGCGGCTGCTGAGCGTGTCGGTCTGCGCCCGGGTGACCTGACCCCGGGTGCCCGAGTCGGCAACCGACACCAGCAACCGCTCGGCGGACAGGTCGACCTCGACCCGGGCGGCGGTGCCGGCGTGCAGCAGCGCGTTGGTGGTCAGCTCGCTCGTGCACAGCACCGCCGCGCCGATCACCGCCTCCGGCACCCGCCACTCGCCGAGCTGCGCGGTCATCCAGTGCCGGACCCGGCTCGGCGCGGTCGGCTCGGCCGGCACCTCCATGCTCGCCGACCGGCTGGGGCGCACCGCGTACTCGACGGCGAGCACCGCCACGTCGTCCTCGGTGGCGCCCGGCACCGACGCGGTCGCCACCGCGCACAGCGCGCGCGGGTCGCCGCCGGCCGCCCCGGTCACCGCCGCGCCCAGCCCGGCCATCCCGGCGGCCAGGTCCTGCCAGCGCCGCTCCACCACGCCGTCGCTGTAGAGCAGCAGCGTGTCGCCGGGCCGGAACGGCACGGTGGCGGTACGCGCCCGCCCACAA
>NZ_LEKG01000303.1:0-4509 GCF_001029515.1 Micromonospora sp. RV43
ACGTCGACTACGCGCGTGTCAGCAACAGACCGATCTCCTCGCCGGCTTCTTCGCCAGCACCGGCATGACCCTCGAACCCGAGCCACCGAGATAACTCGAACCTTGGCCTTTCAACCTCTGTAGCAGCCATCTGACCAGGGCTTCCTGGGGCGGTGACCTCTTCGGCGTGCCCGAAACCGTCAGCGCCGAGGACTCCGCCTCATGGGTCGGCGACATCCGCTCATGCCGAGAAGCGGACGTTGCCGGGTTGGTCAGGTGGCAGTCGGGGGTGTGAGCCACCGCGAGCGACTGACTTTTTTTGGGTGCTTCACCGTTCGCCAGCCCTGTCGGTTTGCTCGGCACCCACGTGCCGAGGCCAGAACCTGCCTGGAACCATCAGAACCATGACGACCTTCCGCTTGCTGCGGCAGACGAATCGCTCCTCGCGATTCGCTCAGGTCACCGTCGAGGTCGCGGCATCGAGCCGGTCCGAGGTAGAGGTGACCGCCGTCGCGGTCGACGAACACCGGCGGGAAGCTGAGCTGGGCGCTCGGTGGGCTCTGCGTGGACTCCCCGCGGCGGCGAGGGTAACCGTGACCGACGTGGTCATCACCGAGGTCGACACCAGCGTGGGCGACGTCTACGAGGCCACTGCCCACGCCGTGTGGCAGGCGCTGCGCGTCGAGCACCCGGTGCCGTACGTAGGCTTCAGCGATCCCGAGATGGTCGCGTCGTGGCTGAAGAGCATGGTGGGCCGACGGCTCGACGCCGTGACGGAGGCCCGGCACTGGTACGAGGGACGGCGTGAGCCGGACGCCGAGAGCCTGCTGCACGCTTGGTTGTTCTTCGAGTGCGCGGTGCCGGTCGGTCTGAACGGCCGCGGTGACCAACTCCTGCTTGCGAAGGAGGATCCGTACCGTTCCTACGACATGGACGAGCACGGAGAGACCAGGGTCGGCCCGGCACGGCGTCCGGACGTGCTCTCCGGGTTCACTGGGGCTCGACTCACCGACGGCGCTGTGATCCTCGGCCACGACGGCGACGCGGTCTGCGCTGGTCTCGTGCTGCGGTTCGAGAACGGCGACCTCGTTATAGGCACGCTCGGCGACGAGTGGGTCCTCGCCGTCGGCTCGGTGCCGGCGGCCGCGGCTCACTACTGGGCTGTGCAGCCCTTCGTGCGCAGCGGCTGTCGGTAGCGGTTACTCCTTCATCTCCGAGCGGATCAGGCTGCGCATGCCGATCTTGCCCGAGTCATCGTGGGCGCCCGCACGGAACTGGCGGGATCCGGCCATCCCGCCAGTAGCCGGTGCGCCAGCATGCCATCACCCAGACTCCGATAGAGACCATCCGCTCATGCCGCCGTCCGAGCGCCTGATCCGCCTGGCGACAGTGGTTCCTCGCTGATTGGCGGTCTGCGAGGCAGGTCCAGCGAGTTGGGCCCTAGGCTGGGATGGTGGAGACACTGCCGGCCTTCGGCGTGCAGTTGATGCGGCTGGCCGAGTTGCGTGGCGTTGACGCCAACTCCATGGCCTGCCGAGCGGCCGTCCCGGAGCCCCTGATCACATCGGTGCTCGATGGCGGCGAGCCCGATCCGTCACTGCTGCGCCGACTTGCCCCCGTCCTCGGCCTGCATGCAAGCGACGTGTTCGTCATCGCGGGTCAGCGGGTGCCTGACGATCTTGCTCCTCTGGACGCGACCGCAGCCGGCGATCCCGGTTCGCTCTCATGGTCCCTGACGCACCTGCCACGGGCCGTACCGGAGCTGCAGCAGTTCGTCCGGTCGCTGCCTCAGCAGCGCCGCCCGCAGGGGCCGTCGACACCAACGCCGCCGTATCAGAAGTACCCGAACAACGCTGGCGGCTTGGTAGTGCGCCTGCTGCACAACCGCAACGTCAGCTGGTTAGGTGCTGCGAGATACCTGTACGGCCTCGGCCGCCGCGATGTGCTGTCGGCGTCAACGATCGGCGCGATCGGACACGGCAGGAAGCCGCTGACATCCGACCTCCTTGCCGGGTTCGCCTCTTTCCCTGATATCTCATCCCGCGATCTGAGCGCGCTGACCGGCATCGACCTGACCGGCAACCGCCCGCCAGCCCACCCAGACGCAGCCGAGGCCGCCGAGCTGATCTGGAACGCCCGCCGCCTGACCTCCGGCCAACTGCAACAAGTCCGCAGTCGGGCGCACGCCATCCGCCACGAACGCGCCGACGAGCTCCGCCCTCAACTGCGGTGCCACTGCCCCGGCTCTCCCTGAGACGACCCTAGCCAGCGGGGCCCATGCACTGTCATGCGCGAGGCGCGCGGGTCTTGAGGCTCGGGCTACCCGCCAGCGGAGTCCCAGACGTGCTCGAACGCGTCTCGTGTGACGACGAACTGGCTCCAGTCTTCTTCAGGATCATCCAGGCTCGCCTGCCCGAGGCCGCCGTATTGGTCTGCCTCATGTCCGGGCCCGTACCGGAGGACTGGGCCGCGGTCGTACACCTCGACCTGCCGAACCGGCCAACCGTCGTCATCCACCTCGAAGTACCAGACTGAGTGTCCCCAAGCGTCGAACTCGTCGCCGCGCGATTCGTCCCAGCGACGACGATAGAAGCGGCCGTCCATGGCTGTAAGCGTAGGTCCGCGCATGCGCGGATCTGCCGCGAAGCGCTCGTCACCCGAGTGCCGTCGGCGCCGTTCGCCAGCGTCCGGATGTGCCGATGGGCGTGCCCGGTCGCGCCCTCGTTGAACCCTTGCATAGGCTGCGTCGCCATGGACGAGTCGCGCGGGTCAGGGGTCCTCCGTCATCAGTCGCTGCACGACGGGTTCGTACCGGCACAAGGGCCGCAGCAGGCCTTCGCCGACGCTATCGACCGACACATCGAGGAACACTTCGGGCCCGTCGAGTTCGTCTACCACGAGATCGCCTCGCACCTGGTCGGTGTGCATGTCTATGTCGTGGCTCCGACCGAAAAACGCCCGTACCGGACGCTGATCACTTCTGGGATGAGTGAGCTGCCGATGACGGTCCCGGAGGGCCACGACATCAGCCCGTACGCCGAACTGATGCTCAGCTTGCCGGCAGACTGGCCGCTGGCCGAGGTGGCCGGGCTCGGTGACGAAACCGGGTGGCCGCTGCGGATCCTCAAGCAGGTAGCTCGGCTGCCGCACGAGTACGGAACCTGGATCGGCGAATGGCATTCCGTGCCGAACGGCGATCCCGCGCAGCCGTACGCTACGGACACCCCGTTCGCCGGGGTCGTCGTCACGCCGATGCTGCGGGTGCCGCCCGAGGCGCGGACGATCGACGTCGGCGGCGGCATGCGAATCGCGTTGCTCGCGTTGATCCCTCTGCACCCAAAGGAGATTGCAGTCAACGTCGATCGCGGTACCAATGCACTCATCGAAGTCCTCGACCGCGGCCGCATCACCGAGTTGCTGGACCCGCGCCGGCCCTCGTACGCTTGATAGCTCGATCGGACGCGCTGACCAAGGTCACGTGCGCGCTTTTTCCGCTGATGGGCGCGGCATGTCTGAGCTTGTCGGTTGACAAGCGGGCCGTGGGAGCGGATCGGAAGCAGTTGAGCCCAACGGTTGCTGAGCCGGCGTTGGCGTCACTAGGACGGCTTGAGCATGCGGCCACGGAGTCTGACGAACGACGTGCAGGACGGTCCGGCACAGCCTGGAGGCATCAACCCGGTCGCGGGCCCCGGATCGGGGGAGCGGGTTGGGAGCAACAGGGTGCCCTGAACGGCGCTGAACCGCACCGAACGGGATCTGACCGCACCCAACTGCACCCACCCCTGCCTGGGGCTTCGCGCTTCCGCAGGTCAAAGTCCGTGCGGCGTCCTGCTTCACACAACTGCACTCAACGGCAGCGAACAGCAGTCAACGGCACTCAATATCGCCTGGTGGGGGAGTGTTCGCAGGTCAGGCCGGTAAAGGGCTTGTGGGGGCTCGTACCTTACAGGTGGGTGCAGATTGGGTGCAGGTTGTCGAAGTGGTCACCGCACCCGAAGTGCTCACCCATGCCGGGAAGAGCGGATGGCTTCACCTGCGGCGATGTGGGCGAGCGCCTGGCGTGACCTCCCAGAGAACGCCGAAGTGGTCATCTCCGGTTGCTCCCCGCCTGCCTGCTGTCGGCTTCTTCGTCCTGGGCTCGCTGACGCCAGTCGCCGGGACGATCCTACATCGACGTTCGGCTCTAGATCCGCGACGGCGGAGTTGGTAGGGATTCCGGCAGTTGAGACTCGAATCCCACTGGCAGCCATCTGACCAGGGCTTCCTGAGCGGTGACCTCTTCGGCGCGCCCGGAAGCGTCAGCACCGGCGGCTCCGCTTCATAGGCCGACGTCCGCTCATGCCGAGATCAGTGAGCCATTTTCATCGTGACGGCGCAGGTCACGGGCGGTGTGGGAGGCCGGTGTCCAGGTAGGACGAGGCTCCCGGTAAGACAGCAATCGACCAAGATCAGATGCCCCAACCGGGAGCCTCGCTGTGCTGTCTTACCCTGCCGCGATTCCGTTGTCCACCCGCAGCCTGAACCACCTCG
>NZ_LEKG01000304.1:0-4504 GCF_001029515.1 Micromonospora sp. RV43
CGCGATACAGGCGCACAGCGCGCCGACGTAGCTCATCGGGGTACTTCTTCGGTGCTGCCACGGACGACTTCCTCCCCACGGCCATCAGACCATGATCAAGAACCTCCATGAAAGCGGGGGTGGCTCACCGCCTCGATCAACCGCGATGAGCCGCAGACGTAGACCGCCTGCCCCGGCTGGTAGTGATACAGCGCCGCGCTGAGCAGATCCCCTTGCGCCGCCGGCTCAACATCACGGTCGTCAGAGAACGCCAACACCACCGTCAGCCAGTCACCATGCGCCTGCTGCAGCTTGTCCAACGCTACCGCGTCGTAGAGATCGGGCAGCGTCCGCGCACCCACCACCAAGGTCACCCGTCGCCTGATTGGTGATGCGGCGACCTGTTCAACCAGCGCGCGCAGCGGCGCAAGACCCGTGCCACCTGCCGCCAACAGAAGGTCAGCATCACCGGCCCGCTCCAGCGACAGCCCGACATCGAGCGCCGGCCCCAGCCACAGCACCTCCCCCGGAGTCACCCGCTCGACGAGCACCGAGGAGACCAAACCCTCCGGGACCGCACGCACGTGAAACTCCACCGTGCCGTCCGCACGAGCGGGATTCGCCGGCGAAAACCACCGCCACTGCCCCGCCACCCGAGGTGTGCATACGGGCATGGCCTGACCAGGCAAAGAACGAACGCGACGCGCTGGCCGAACAGTCAAGACCGCGACGCCGTCAGACGCGGCCTCGCACTCCAACACCTCGGCGACCGTCACGTGCGGCCCATCGCCCAACGCCCCCGCCGCCCGCTCAGCCAGACGAAGCACCCGGCGGCAACCCACCTCCCAGTAGCCGGCCAGATCCGGCTCCCAGCTCGCACCCCCGAACCGCCGCACCGTATCCACCATCGCCGCCGCAACCACCGTGCCGTGATACGGATACAGCCCGAGACGCCGGTACATCCGACCCAACACTGACAACGCAGCACGCCGAGCGGCTGGATCTCCGCGACCAGCCACCATCTGCCCAAGCGTCGAGAAAAACATCGGCGTGAGCTGCTGCGGAAGAAAACGTGCGCTCCTGTCCTCCATGAACGACCAGAAGTGATCACTGGCGCGACCGTGAGCGGCCAAGGCGACTGCCCACGACAACTCGAGGTCAGCCATCGCTCAAGCCACCTGCGAGGCGAAGACTGCCGAGCCGCTCGCCGGGTGGTGCAAACCTCAGACACCGGCGCATGTTTGACCTCGCCCTCCTCAGCCTTACCGCACGCTCTGGCTCAACCGGATCAGGTGCTACACCGCAAGCGGCTGACTGCGACCGATGAGCCAAAGGAGCGTGCGGCCGCCCACCACTTACAGCGACTGAACGACGCCGGAGCGGATTGCCTGTCCAGCAAAGCCGAACGACCCAAGCAAATCGATGTCTGACTTGTTGTCTCGCTGTTGTCTCATCACCAGGGCCAGGCAGTTTCCGCAGTTGGCAGCCCTTCTCACGGGTTGGTTCGGGCTACAGTGACGCGATGACCGGGGAGGTAGCATGACGCGAGCCCCATCGCCACGGGCCCAGCTTTTGGTGCATCCGTTGAGCTACGTTCGAGAGCAGCGGAACTGGACGCAGCAAGACCTTGTCAACGTCATCGCGCGTCGCCTGAACACCGCCGCTCGACGGGAGAAGGCGTGGCGCTGGGAGCGGTGGGGCGTAGTCCCGGATGAAGATTCACAGCTTGCACTGGCAGACGAACTCGGCATCGATCGGCAAACCGTCAAGGCACTCGGGTGGCCGCAATGGCTTCCGAGTGGACCAGCGATCAGCGCCTCGGCGCCATGGACTGTGCAAGGAGCAGTGGCTCTGCTCGACGACACCGCGGGACCGGCAGTGCTAGATCGCCGAGGCTTCTTGATCATGCAAGCCGGGCTCGCGGCGGCAATCGCTGAGCGTTGGCTTGCGGTCGAGCCACCAAGGGTCAATGCAGCGCTCCAGGGAGGCCGGGTCGACGCTGATTTGCTCGATTGCTTCGAACAACGACTCCCCGCGCTGCGGCGCATGGACGCAAGCCTCGGCGGCGGCAGCGTGCGGTCACTGGTTGACGCAGAACTCCGACTGGTTACGGATCTGCTGAACCAAGGTAGCTACTCCGAGACGGCGGGGAACCGCCTGCTTTCCATCGCCGCCGAGCTGGGCCGGATCGCAGGCTGGGCGAGTTTCGACGCCGGCTTCCATGCCGCCGCCGAACGCTACTGGTTCGCGGCCCTCCATGCTGCACATTCGGCATCCGACCGCGCAGCCGGGGCGAACATCTTGAAGTGCATGAGCTTGCAGCGAGTCGATACTGAACGACCCACTGAAGCTTTGCGCCTGGCCGACGCTGCGCGCGCTGGCGCGAGACACGCGCCAGCGCGCGTACGGGCCATGCTCACGACGCGACTAGCCCGTACCCACGCTGTACTTGGCGAGTCGCTGGCGTGCGAGAAACGGCTGGTGGAGGCCGATGCAGAGATGTCGCATGCCGATGAAGAGCCTAGCCCGGCCTGGGCCAGCTATTTTGATCACGCAGAGTACTCCGCTCAGGTCGCAGCGTGCTATCTCCTGCTTGAGCGCCATCGGGCGAGCGACCACTGGCTTCAGCAGACGCTCGCTCTTCAACCTGCTGAACGCAGCCGAGATCGCGCCACCTATCTCATTTGGCGCGCCGAGTCGGTCCTCAACCTCGGGGACGTCGACCACGCATGCGCGCTCGTATCTGAGGCAGCTCCGGACGTCACTGCAACTCGATCGGTGCGCAACCACCGCCGATTGCTGGACATCCACGGCCGCTTGACGGCGCATCGGCACCCTGCCGCGCGAGCGCTGGACGAGCGCGTGCGTAGTCTGCTCGCATGAGTAAGGTCGGGCGAGTTGCGGTGGTGACCGGCTCCAATCGCGGTCTGGGTAAGGCCATCGCCTACGGCTTAGCCCACAAGGGCGTGCACGTGGTCGTTACGGCTCGCACCGAGGATGCCGCTGAGCGGGCGGCTGACGAGCTACGCGCTGACGGCTTGTCCGCGTCCGGCCACCAGTTGGACGTTGTGGACCCCGCTAGCGTCGCTCGTGTCATGGCAGACGTCGGATATGAGCACGGGCGACTGGACATCCTCATCAACAACGCAGGCATTGCTATCGATCGCGGCCAAACAGCGTCCCGCGCCGATATGGAAAAGGTGCGAGCCACTCTTGACACCAACGTCATGGGAGCGTGGCGTTGCTGCACCGCAGCCATTCCCGAAATGAAGAAGAATGGTTACGGAAGAATTGTCAATGTCACGAGCCACATGGGCACCTTCGGCGAGATGGGGCCTGGCAGCGTCTCCTACCGGGTATCCAAGGCGGCCGTGAACGCCTTAACCTGCATTTTGGCAGCCGAACTGAAGGATGACGGGATCCTCGTCAACGCCGCTTCACCGGGGAAGGTCGACACCCGGCTGGCGTATGGCAAGGCCACCCACACGCCGAAGCAGGCAGCGGAGACCTTCGTCTGGCTCGCCACCCTTCCTCCTGACGGTCCTACCGGGGGCCTCTTCTTTCAGCGTGAGATCCTCGACTGGTAACTGCCGCACGCCGTCGGGGGACTGCCGAAGTGCTGCGCGAGGCATTCGATACCACCAACCAGCAGCGCATACGAGCCGACAAGATCGCGCGTGGTCAGCAGGGGGGGCCAGTAGTGCATGTGGATCGCCGCGGCGAGTGCCCGCATGTCGCCGTCGGCGAGGCTGGTGAGTCGGGCTACGCGTCGGAAAACGCCCCGTCGACCTGCGTCCAGTCGGGGATGGGCGCACCGAGATAGGTGTCCACCGCCCCGGCCAGCGGCAGCGCGAACAAATGCTCCTGCCCCTCGACCCTCGCCATGACCTCCGGAGCCACCTGGCAGCGACGGTCGGTCACCAAGGTCAGCAGGGCGCCGAACATCGCGCACGGCCGACCGTGTTGAACTGCTCCGACGGCGAACCCACACGCATGTAGTGCAGGACCGTCACCGACTGGATTTGCTCACCCGGAACTTCAGCAAGCCCTGCCCCTCCGCGGCGGGCAACCGTCTCCGTCCGCGGCACCATCCCCGAGTGGATCATCTACTGAATCTCGATGGTAGGTGGCGTGCTCTACGAGACGCGCAGCAGCAGGCCTTCATCGTAAGCCGGGAGAATCGCTGATATCGGAGTGGGCATTTGTGAAGAAGGCCGGGACGTGGTTCGCGAGAGCGTTCCCGGCCAGGCTCCGGGCGGTAAGCAGATCCCGTCCGCTGGAGGGAGCATCGGCATGAGGGACAGCCGCGACGGCAGGCTCGGAAGCTGTGGCAAGCCTATCGTCGCCTGTCACGGGTCGAGGCGGGCGGAGGATGCGCTGGCGGTGAAGCTCTCCGACCTAGTACTCCAGCCGCACTTGGCTGAGTCGTTGTCTTCGCTGGTAGTGGCTTGTTTTGGCTCTGAACTGGTGGCGGCGTCGCCACCATGACCATCGATCGATATGGTCGCGGGTTCGTTTGTGGGTG
>NZ_LEKG01000305.1:0-4494 GCF_001029515.1 Micromonospora sp. RV43
ACCCTGTCCCGCCCCGAGGTCGACATCCTCGAAGGCCTCACCACCGCCATCATCGTCGACCAGGAACGCATGGGCGCCGACCCCCGCTCCACAGTCGGCACCGCCACCGACGTCAACGCCATGCTGCGCATCCTGTTCAGCCGCCTCGGCGACCCCCACATCGGCCCACCCAACGCCTACTCCTTCAACGTCCCCTCCGTACGCGCCGCCGGCGCCATCACCGTCGACCGCGGCCCCGGCAAGACCCAGACCAAGAAGGGCACCTTCAACCGCCTCGGCGGCATGTGCCCCCGCTGCGAGGGCCGCGGCGCCGTCACCGACTTCGACCTCACCGTCCTCTACGACGAGAAGCTCTCCCTCAACGAGGGCGCCATCACCATCCCCGGCTACAGCATGGACGGCTGGTACAGCCGCACCTTCCGCTCCAGCGGCCTGTTCGACCCCGACAAGCCCATCCGCGACTACACCAGACGCGAACTCGACGACCTGCTCCACAAGGAGCCCACGAAGATCAAGGTCGACGGCATCAACGTCACCTACACCGGCCTCATCCCCGCCATCAGCAAGTCGATGCTCGCCAAGGACGTCGACGCCATGCAGCCCCACATCCGCGCCTTCGTCGAACGCGCCGTCACGTTCACCACCTGCCCCGACTGCGACGGCACCCGGCTCGCCCCCGAAGCCCGCTCCTCGAAGATCAACGGCATCAACATCGCCGACGCCTGCGCCATGCAGATCAACGACCTCGCCACCTGGGTACGCGACCTGCACCAACCCTCCGTCGGCCCGCTGCTCAAGGCACTGGGGGACACCCTCGACTCCTTCGTCGAGATCGGCCTCGGCTACCTCAGCCTCGACCGCCCCGCCGGCACCCTCTCCGGCGGCGAGGCCCAGCGCACCAAGATGATCCGCCACCTCGGCTCGTCCCTCACCGACGTCACCTACGTCTTCGACGAACCCACAATCGGCCTGCACCCGCACGACATCGCCCGCATGAACAACCTCCTGCTCCAACTCCGCGACAAGGGCAACACCGTCCTCGTCGTCGAACACAAACCCGAGACCATCGCCATCGCCGACCACGTCGTCGACCTCGGCCCCGGCGCCGGCACCGCCGGCGGCACCATCTGCTACGAAGGCACAGTCGCCGGCCTGCGCGCCAGCGACACCACCACCGGCCGCCACCTCGACGACCGCGCCACCCTCAAGGACAAGCTGCGTACGCCCACCGGCACCCTGCCGATCCGCGGCGCCCGCACCCACAACCTGCGCGACGTCGACGTCGACATCCCCCTGGGCGTCCTGGTCGTCGTCACCGGCGTCGCCGGCTCCGGCAAGAGCAGCCTCATCCACGGCTCACTGGCCAAACGCGAGGACGTCGTCAGCGTCGACCAGACCGCCATCCGCGGCTCCCGCCGCAGCAACCCCGCCACCTACACCGGCCTGCTCGACCCCATCCGCAAGGCCTTCGCCAAGGCCAACGGCGTCAAACCCGCCCTGTTCAGCGCCAACTCCGAAGGCGCCTGCCCGACCTGCAACGGCGCCGGCGTCATCTACACCGACCTCGGCATGATGGCCGGCGTCGCCAGCACCTGCGAGGACTGCGAAGGCAAGCGCTTCCAGCCCGCCGTCCTCGACTACCACCTCGGCGGACGCGACATCAGCGAGGTCCTCGCCATGTCCGTCGACGAAGCCGAGACGTTCTTCAGCGACGGCGAGGCCCGCACCCCGGCCGCCCACACCATCCTCGACCGGCTCGCCGACGTCGGCCTCGGCTACCTCACGCTCGGTCAGCCCCTCACCACGCTGTCCGGCGGCGAACGGCAGCGGCTCAAGCTCGCCACCCGGATGGGGGACAAGGGCGGCGTGTACGTCCTCGACGAACCCACCACCGGCCTGCACCTGGCCGACGTCGCCCAACTGCTCGGCCTGCTCGACCGGCTCGTCGACACGGGGAAGTCCGTCATCGTGATCGAGCACCACCAGGCCGTCATGGCGCACGCCGACTGGATCATCGACCTCGGTCCGGGCGCCGGACACGACGGCGGCCGGATCGTGTACGAGGGCACCCCGGCGGATCTCGTGGCGGCCCGGTCGACGCTCACGGGCGAACACCTGGCCGACTACGTCGGCGCCTGACCGCCGGACGGCAGCACAGGGGAGAGGCGACGGTCAACGCCACTGTCGATCGGCGCCTCTACTCTCGGCCCGTGAGCTTCAGCGCCTTCGCCCGCCGCGTCCGCGACCCGGCGCTGCCGTACCAGCGCCGGGTCTCGGCACTACGCTCGTGCGTGCAGCTGTACCGCCCAGTCGGCTTCGAGGCGACGCTGAGCTTCCTCGAAGAGCTGGCCGGACCTTTCAGGCGTGACGAAGCGGCGCTGCTTCGGGCGCTGGAGCATCTCGCGGCGAGCCGCCGCCTCCGGCACGAGGATCTACAGCGGTACGCCGCCGAACGCCGCACCGCGAAGCAGCTCGGCCACCGGACACCGGGGCGCGCTGATCGAAACCCCAACCTGGGCCCGCCGATCTGGTACGGAGCTGCTCAGCGAGCGGCACTGCACGCGCTGAGCTACTGGCGACGCAGCCGGCTGCCCGAGCTGCTCGCGGGCAACGACCCGGGCGCGCGGGAGATCGGCAGCTCGGTGTCCGCCTGCCTGGCCAGCGGCGGGCCCTTGACCGTCGAGCAGCAGCGGCGACTCGATGACGCGGTACAGCAGGTGCGGCAGCGTGCCGACGGGCGGCTTCACGACGAGGATGCGCCAGCGTACTTCCGTGCGCGAGACCTACTGTGCGTCGCCGCGCTCGTCAGGGACGCGGCGACGCCGGAATGTGCCTACGCAGCGCCTCGGGCCGGAGGTGAGAACGGCGGCCCTCAAGGGATCGCTGCGGAGAACGAAGGCGCGAAGCATGCCTGAGCACCGAACGATGCACATTCGATAATGTACATTATGTCAAGTAACGCTGAGGTGGGAGCTCCCCGAGCGCCCGCGTGAGGCAGGTGACCCGCTTTGCGGGACTTCGGGGTGCCGGAGGGTCAAGCAGTCACCCCCCGTCGTGCTGCGGGACCGCGTGCTCGACCTGGCGAGCGCTGGCAGCGGCAGCAAGCTCGCCGCGAGCCGGCTCGCACCTCCAGACACGATGTCGCAGCCGTTGCGCCCAGGCGCCAATCATCGGGCCGGCCCACCCACCAGGCGACCCGCGCATCCCCCCGCCGGATCCCACCTCGCTCCACCCACCGTCCGCCGATCATGAAGTTGGCGGCGACAAATTAGACGGCACTCCCCGGCCAACCTCATGATCGCCGGAGCCGCCGCCAGTTCGCCGATGTGGCTGCATCGGAGCACTGGGATTATCGCCATCTCGGCGAGATGGAATTGATCATGGCGTTGATCGCCCGCGCTCCCCTGATGTGCCTCCTGACGGGAACACGAGAATCATGCATAATATCCCTTATGCATGACAAACCGGACGGAACGGTAGGCGCTCTTATTGAGGAGTTCCTGACCGCCCGGGCCACCCGCAAGCCCTCCCCCCACACACTGGCCGCTTACCGGCGGGATCTGACCACTGTGGCCGATCTGGCGGCCGGTGACGCCTCTCCCCTGCGCCTACCGGTCAGCACCCTCTCCCCCAAGGTGATGCGCGCGGCGTTCGCGCGGTTCGCCGCTCCCCGCGCCGCCGCGTCGGTCCATCGTGCCTGGTCGACCTGGAACAGCTTCTTCACGTTCCTGGTCGCCGAGGGTGTCGTACCGGGCAATCCGATGCCGGCGGTGGGGCGACCCCGTACGCCGCTCCCCCGGCCCAAGCCGCTGCGGGGCGAGGACACCCCGGAGGAGTTACTGGCGGCGGTGGCCCGGGCGGAGGGCCGGCAGCGTGATCCGTGGCCGGAGCGCGACCTGGCGGTGCTGGCGCTGGCGTTGTGCGCGGGGTTGCGGCTGTCGGAGCTGCTGGCGCTGCGGGTGTCGTCGGTGGCCGGGCGCGATGGTGAGCGGCGGGTGGACGTGGCGGGTAAGGGCGGGCGGCCGCGTACGGTGCCGATCGAGGACGGCGTGGACCGGGTGCTTGCGGGTTATCTGGACAGCCGGCGGCTCCGGTTCGGGTCGCGCAGTGTGCGGCCGGACTCGCCGTTCCTGGTGGATCGTCAGGGTGAGGCGTTGCGCCGGGGTGGGCTGCAGTACCTGGTGGAGTCGTGTTACCGGCGGGCGGGCATCGGTGACCGGGTGCCACGGGGTGCGCGGTTGCACGCGTTGCGGCACACGTTCGCGACGCGGTTGGCGGAGGACGGGGCGAGCGCGGCGGAGATCATGCGGTTGCTGGGGCACGCGTCGTTGGCGTCGTCGCAGACGTACATCGAGGTGACGGCGGGTCAGCAGCGGGCGGCGGTGGCGGCGAACCGTACCAACCGGGCGTTGTCGGGGCTGGCGCCGCGGCGGTGACTGTCGTGCGGCGGGCGGCGTGTGGGGTGGCGCGCTGGCAGGATCGGCGAGATGCGGG
>NZ_LEKG01000306.1:0-4438 GCF_001029515.1 Micromonospora sp. RV43
GCCGACGACATCGGGGCGGGCGAGCTGGTCGCGGAGGCGCTGGACGCGCTGGTCGACGCCGCCGCCCGGGTGGCGCTCGCCGACACCCGGCTGCACCGGGGGATGCGTCCGGTCGGCGCGGTGCCGCGCTGGCTGGCCGCGCTGACCGGCCCGGAGCGCGCCTTCCCGGCCGAGCCGGACGCGCTGGCGACGCTGCGCGACGAGCTGGACGCCTGGCAGCGCGACGCCGCGGGCGGCGCGGTACGGGCCACGTTCCGCCTCGTCGAGCCGGCCGTCGACCCGGTCGCCGAACTGGTCGAGGACGCCGCCTGGCGGGTCGAGTTCGGCCTGCACCCGGCCGACGAGCCGGGGCTCGTGGTGGACGCCGCACACATCTGGCAGCGGCCCGCGCCGGCGCTCGCCGCCCGGGGCGTGGAACCGCAGGAGACGCTTCTCGCCGAGCTGGGCCGGGCCAGCCGGCTGTGGCCCGAGGTGGACGCCGCGCTGCGTACCGCCGCGCCCGAGGGCATGGAGCTGGACGCCGAGGGCGCGCACCGGTTCCTGCGCGAGGGCGCGCCGGTGCTGCACGCGGCCGGGTTCGGGGTGCTGCTGCCGTCGTGGTGGCGGCGTTCCTCGTCGCGGCTGGGGGCGCGGTTGCGGGCACGCAGCCGTACCGCCCCGGGCGCTGTCGCCACCACCGCCGGGAAGCTGGGGCTGGACGCGCTCGTCGACTACCGCTGGGAGCTGGCGCTCGGCGACGAGCCGCTGACCGCCGAGGAACTGGCGTCGCTGGCCGACCTGAAGTCGCCGCTGGTCCGGCTGCGCGGCCGGTGGGTCGAGCTGGACCCGCAGCGGCTGGAGGCCGGGCTGAAGCTGCTGCGCTCCTCCGGTGAGCTGACAGTGGCCGACCTGCTGCGGATGGGACTGTCCGGTGACGACCGGGCCGGTGAGCTGCCGGTGCTGGACGTGGTCGCCGACGGCGCACTCGGCGAACTGCTGGCAGGTGAGGCGGAACGGCGGCTCACCCCGGCCGACCCGCCGCCGGGCTTCAGCGGGACGCTGCGGCCGTACCAGCGGCGCGGGCTGGCCTGGCTGGCGTTCCTCCAGTCGCTCGGACTCGGCGGGATCCTCGCCGACGACATGGGCCTCGGCAAGACCGTGCAGCTGCTCGCGCTGCTCGCCGGTGACCCGCCGGAGGCCGGGCCCACACTGCTGGTCTGTCCGATGTCGCTCGTCGGCAACTGGCAGCGGGAGGCCGCGAAGTTCGCGCCGGGGCTGCGCGTGCACGTGCACCACGGCGCCGAGCGCACCCGGGGCGAGGGCTTCGCCGCCGCAGTGGGCGAGGCGGACCTGGTGCTCACCACGTACTCGGTGGCCGCCCGGGACGCGTTCGAGCTGGCTGGCGTCGACTGGCACCGCGTGGTGGTGGACGAGGCGCAGGCGATCAAGAACGCCGCGACCCGCCAGGCCGAGGCGGTCCGGTCGCTGCCCGCGCGGCACCGGGTCGCGGTCACCGGTACGCCTGTGGAGAACCGGCTCGCCGACCTCTGGTCGATCATGCAGTTCGCGAATCCGGGGCTGCTCGGACCGGCCGCGACGTTCCGCAAGCGCTTCGCCGAACCGATCGAGCGGCACGGCGACGCCGAGGTGGCCGAGCGGCTGCGCCGGATCACCGGCCCGTTCGTGCTGCGCCGCCTCAAGACCGACCCGTCGATCATCACCGACCTGCCGGAGAAGCTGGAGATGGAGGTGGTCTGCAACCTCACCGCCGAGCAGGCCGCGCTCTACCGCGCAGTGGTCGACGACATGATGGCGAAGATCGAGTCCAGCGACGGGATCGAGCGGCGCGGGCTGGTGCTCGCCACCATGACCCGGCTCAAGCAGGTCTGCAACCATCCCGCCCAGCTGCTGCACGACGGCTCCGCGCTGGACGGCCGGTCCGGCAAGCTGGAACGCCTCGACGAGATCGTCGACGAGGTACTCGCGGCGGAGGAGAAGGCGCTGCTGTTCACCCAGTACGCCGAGTTCGGCGGCATGCTGCGCGGGCACCTGTCGGCGCGTACCGGCCGGGAGGTGCTGCTGTTGCACGGCGGCGTCGGCAAGGCCGAACGGGACGCCATGGTGACCCGGTTCCAGTCGCCGCAGGGGCCGCCGCTGTTCGTCCTGTCGCTCAAGGCCGGCGGCACCGGGCTCACCCTGACCGCCGCCAACCACGTGGTGCACGTGGACCGGTGGTGGAACCCCGCCGTCGAGGACCAGGCCACCGACCGGGCGTTCCGGATCGGACAGCGCCGCCGCGTGCAGGTACGCAAGTTCGTCTGCGCCGGCACGGTCGAGGAGAAGGTGGCCGCGATGATCGCCGACAAGCGCAGCCTGGCCCGGTCGGTGGTGGGCAGCGGCGAGCAGTGGGTCACCGAGCTGTCCACGGACACGCTGCGCGACCTGTTCCGGCTGGAGTCCGGGGCGGTGGTCGAGTGAGCCCCGGGTTTGACGACTACGGTCCGCCGGTGCGCGTCGAGGGCGGCCTGCGGGCGCGCAGCACCCGGGGCGCGATCGGGCAGGCCTGGTGGTCCCGGCGGTTCGTCGAGGTGCTGGAGTCGTTCGCGCTCGGCTCCCGGCTCACCCGTGGGCGGGCGTACGCGCGGCGGGGGCAGGTGCTCCGGCTGGACGTGTCGCCGGGCGAGGTCACCGCCGAGGTGCAGGGCTCCCGGCCACGGCCGTACCCGGTGCGGATCGGACTGGCCGCGTACCCGTCGAAGGTGTGGCGGCGACTGGAATCGGAGCTGGCCGGGCAGGCGTTCTTCAGCGCCCGGCTGCTCGCCGGTGACCTGCCGGCCGAACTGGAGGAGCTGTTCGCCGAGGCGGGCGCGCCGCTGTTCCCGGCCGAGATCGGCGAGCTGGACCAGCGCTGCGGCTGCCCGGATTTCGCGGTGCCGTGCAAACATCTGGCGGCCACGTTCTACCTGCTCGCCGAGGCGTTCGACGCGGACCCGTTCCACCTGCTGCACTGGCGCGGCCGGTCCCGTGCCGAACTGCTCGACCGGCTGCGTACGCTGCGCGGCGCCGACGCCGGCAGCTCAGGTGGAACCGGCGGTGCCGGCGGAGCCGGTGGTGCGGGCGGAGCCGGTGGTGCGGGCGGAGCCGGCAGCTCAGGTGGAACCGGCAGCTCAGGTGGAACCGGCGGTGCCGGCGGAGCCGGTGGTGCGAGCGGGGCCGGTGGTGCGGGCGGAAACGGCGGTGCGGGCGCGGAGCCGGGCCCGGGTGCCGGGCCGGAGTCGGGCGCCGGGCCGGCCGGTGTGCCGGTGGTCGGCGCGGCGCGGGCCCTGGCCGGGTTGCCGCCGGTCGAGGCGGAAGCCGAACCGGACCGGTTCTGGCTGTCGCCTGTGCCGCTGCCGGACCGGCCGCCCACGCTCGCCACCGGCTCGGAGCTGCTGTTGCGCCAGCTCGGTTCACCCGGTGCCATGATCGGTGGGCCGGGCCTGGCCGAGCGGCTGCGCCGGGCGTACCGGGAGTTCGGTCGCGGCGAGGCCGCAGGCGAGCGTTAATAAGGGGCCCTTCCTCTACCGGAAGCGTTAATAAGGGGCCCTTCCTTGCACCTAAAGGAGGCGGCGGCGGAAGCGCCACATCACTGCGGCGTTGGCGACGAGCATCACCGCGCAGATCGCCCCGGCGAGCCGTCCGACGAGCACTGTCATCGCCGGCAGCGACGCCCACAGCACGATCGTCAACAGCATCATGTACCGGCCCCGGCGGCCCTTGATCCGGCTGTCCAACCGGGCGAAGAAGCGTGGATCACTCTCCCGCAGATGACGGGTGATCTGTTCGAACCTGCGCTGATCCTCTTGGCTGAGCATGGCGGTGCCCTTCCCCTCACGGCTTCAGCGGTTCGGCGGCATACCCGGATCGGAGGCCGGTCACGCGCCGCCGCTGCTGCTGTTTCGCCGGACCGGACAGGCGGAACGAGGTTCTCAGCGCAGGCTTATCCGTACCTTAATTTTCGGTGAGGCAATGAACGCCCCCGGCGGCGTCGCCGCTGTGCGAAACCTCGCATCCGGGCGGTGCGCGCCCGGGTCGGCCCTGCTCCGGACGCCGCCGCGCCCCCGCCGCCGCGGCGGGCCCTCCGCGGCGGGCCTGAGCGCCGTCTTAAGTGCGCTCACGAGCGCGTTCGGCGCGCCTTGAGCGGCCGGGACGGCATGGCTACTTTCCCGTAGGCAACTTCTCCGGCAACCGTCGCCGCCCCTGCGCCACCCCGACCCCCATCGGGTGGCAGGCGTGCCGGCGCTCGAAGAAAACGGGATAGGTACATGGCCGACCTGAACGTGCCACCGCGTCGACCCCGGGACGACCGCGGCTGGGACGGATACCAGCACCCCCATCCGGACGGGTACCGCGACCCGCACGCGCCGCACCCCGGCGCCCACCCCGCCCAGGGCCCGCAGTGGGTCGGGCAGTCCACCAC
>NZ_LEKG01000030.1:0-49837 GCF_001029515.1 Micromonospora sp. RV43
CCCCCGCGCTGCGCGCTCCCGACGCCCCGCGCTCCCGACGCCCCGCGCTCCCGCCCCGCGCTCCCGACGCCCCGCGTTGCGCCCTCCGGAGGACGCCCGGCGCTGGGCCTCCCGACACCGCGCCCCGCGCTGGGCCTCCCGACACCGCGCCCCGCGCTCTCCCGGATGCCTCGCGTCGTGCCTTGCCCCGCAGGGGTGCAGCTTTCGCACCTCGTCGCCCGACACCGCGCACCGCGCCCTCCGGACGCCCCGTGCTGTCCCGCCGGAGCGACCGACGGCCGGAGACGCCGCCGGGGCCGGATCACCCCGAGATCTTGGTACGAAATGGCCCCCAGAGGGGCCGAAATCGTCCAAGATCTCCGGGCACCGCGCGCGGTGCCGCAGCACCGCGCGCTGCGGGAGAGTGCGGACAGGCGGAAGCCCCGTGGGCTCGTGGCCCCGGGGCTTCCGGTGAAATCTGTAGCGCTGGTCAGGCAGAGAACGAGGCGACGCGCTTGGCGATCGCCGACTTCCGGTTGGCCGCCTGGTTCGAGTGGATGACACCCTTGCTGGCAGCCTTGTCCAGCTTGCGGGTGGCCTCACGCATGAGCACGGTGGCCTTCTCGGTGTCGCCCGCCTCGGCAGCCTCGTGGAACTTCCGGATGGCGGTCTTCAGCGACGACTTGACCGACTTGTTACGCAGCCGGCGCTTCTCGTTCTGCCGGTTGCGCTTGATCTGGGACTTGATGTTCGCCACGCGACAGCCTCGTCTTGATAGCTCGGGTTGGTCTGCTTACGCGCACGACGAGCATGCGTCATCGCCGCGCGAAAAGCCAGGCTACCAGGTCGGCCCCGGACGAGCCAAAACGCCTCCGCCCAGCCTGGTCGAGCAGCGCGCCACGTCGGGGAGGTGGTGGGGTCAGGGCCCGTGGGATGCCGCCACCTCGCCGAACTGGTGTGGATCAAGGGGCAGGGGTGGGGCGTGCCCAGGACCAGCCTCGGCGCTCGGCCAGCCAGCCGAGCGCCTGCTCCCCGCTCCAGCGCTGGTGGGCGCGCAGGTGCGGGGAGGCGGTGGACGGTCCGGCGGCGGCGCCGGTGAGGAAGTAGCCGGCCAGCGCGGCGAGCGTCACGTCCAGCGCATCAGCGGGCGCACCTGCCGTCGCCGGGTGGCCGGCGAACGCGGCGTCCGCGTCCAGGCCGCCGGCGTACGCGGTGAGCAGCAGCCCGGCCAGGTCGAACCAGGCCGGCCCGTGGCAGAGCCAGGGCCAGTCGCACAGCCAGGCCCGCCCGTCGGAGTCGATCAGGAGGTTGTCCACCCGCAGGTCGCCGTGGGCCAGTCCGGGGGCGGCGTCGGCGTACCCGGGCAGGCGCGACTCCAGCGCGACCAGCTCGGCCAGCGGGGCGCCGGCGGCCTGCTCGGGCAGCGGCTCGCGCCGGGCGGCCACCTCGCCCCACCAGAGGATGTCGTCGCGGGCCAGGTCCGCGAGGCGGGGGAGCCGGAGGGCGGCCAGCTCCGCGCGCGGTTCGGCGAGCGCGGCGGCCACCTGGGCGTACGTGGCGAGGGTGGCGTCCAGCTCGGCCGGCGCCCAGGGCAGCCGGGGGGTGTGACCGTCGATCGCGTCGAGCGCGAGTGCGTACCAGCCGGACTCGGTGAGCGCCCAGCGCGGCCGGGGCACCGGCAGGCCGGCCGGGAGCCGGGCCAGGATCGCTGCCTCGTGGGCGTACCAGTCGACCAGGTGCCGCTGCCCGTCGAGTGCCGCCGCCTTGACGAACACGCTCTCCCCGGCAGGGCCGGTCAGCACGGCGGCGAAGCCGCTGGTGAACCCGCCACCGGCCACCCGGACCGCCGCCGGTGGGCCGCCGATCCGGGCGGCCAGCGCGTCCCGCAGCCCGGCCGGCAGGTCGGCCCAGCCGGGCCGTACAGCCGTCGACCCGTACGGAACGGGCGGTAGGGAGATCGCGCGCACCGCATCATGCTGCCGCACCGCCGCACCGCCGCACCGCCGCACGTCGCACCGGCACGTCGGTGGGCTCTGCCAGACTGCCCACCATGAGGACCGACGAGTTCTGGCAGTTGATCGACGAGGCCCGCGCCGGCGCCGGGGGAGAGCCCGACGCGGTCGCCGCCCGGGCGGTCGCACTGCTGGCCGAGTGCGACCCGGAGGAGATCGTCGGATACGCCCACCACCAGCGGCGGGTGCTAGCCGCCTCCTACAAGGTCGACCTGTGGGGCGCGGCCTACCTGATCAACGGGGGCGCCTCGGACGACGGCTTCGAGTACTTCCGGGGCTGGCTGATGACCCAGGGGCGGGCGGTGTTCGCGCGGGCGGTCGGCGACCCGGACGCGCTGGCCGAGCTGCCGCAGGTCCGGGCCGCCGCGCTCAGCGGCGAGGAGTTCGAGTGCGAGCAGATGCTGGCGGTGCCGTGGGACGCGTACCGGAAGGCCACGGCGTCCGACCTGCCGGCCGAGCGTGACCCGGTCCCGGTGCCCGACCTGAACGACTTCTGGGACTTCGACGACGAGGAGGAGGCCCGCCGCCGGCTGCCGAGGCTGGCCGCCCTCTTCGTCGAGCCACCCGCGGAATAGTCGGGCCACCCCTGGAATAGCGGTGGAGTGAAGGGGGAGCCCGGGCGCGCCCCGGGCGACGTGGGACCATGGAGGGGGCCGGCGGCGCGCCGGCCCGCTCACGTCAGCCGACCAGAACGGACCGCTGTGCCACCGACGCTCGATCCCGGCGCGAACGCTCCTGGTGCCACCGACCCGGCGCGCATCCGGAACTTCTGCATCATCGCCCACATCGACCACGGGAAGTCGACCCTGGCCGACCGGATGTTGCAGCTCACCGGTGTGGTCGACCCGCGGCAGATGCGCGCCCAGTACCTGGACCGGATGGACATCGAGCGCGAGCGCGGCATCACCATCAAGAGCCAGGCCGTGCGGATGCCGTGGACGATCCGCGAGGGCGACCGGGCCGGTGAGACCGCCGTGCTCAACATGATCGACACCCCGGGCCACGTGGACTTCACCTACGAGGTGTCCCGTTCGCTCGCCGCCTGCGAGGGCGCGATCCTGCTGGTCGACGCCGCGCAGGGCATCGAGGCGCAGACGCTCGCCAACCTCTACCTGGCGCTCGAGAACGACCTGCACATCATCCCGGTGCTCAACAAGATCGACCTGCCGGCCGCCCAGCCGGAGAAGTACGCCGAGGAGCTGGCCCACCTGATCGGCGGCGACCCGGCGGACTGCATCAGGGTCTCCGGCAAGACCGGCGAGGGCGTGCCCTACCTGCTGGACGAGATCGTCAGGCAGTTCGTGCCGCCGGTCGGCGAGGCCGAGTCGCCGGCCCGCGCGATGATCTTCGACTCGGTGTACGACGTCTACCGGGGCGTGGTCACGTATGTCCGGGTGATCGACGGGCGGATCTCGGCCCGGGACCGGATCAAGATGATGTCCACCGGCGCCGTCCACGAGCTGCTGGAGATCGGCGTCATCTCGCCGGAGATGGTGAAGGCCGACGCGCTCGGTGTCGGCGAGGTGGGCTACCTGATCACCGGCGTGAAGGACGTGCGCCAGTCCCGGGTCGGTGACACCGTCACCATCAACAACAACCCGGCCAAGGAGGCCCTCGGCGGTTACAAGGACCCGAAGCCGATGGTCTACTCGGGGCTCTACCCGATCGACGGCTCGGACTACCCGAACCTGCGTGAGGCGCTGGACAAGCTCAAGCTCAACGACGCCGCGCTGGTCTACGAGCCGGAGACCTCCGGCGCGCTGGGCTTCGGTTTCCGCTGCGGCTTCCTCGGCCTGCTGCACCTGGAGATCATCCGGGAGCGGCTGGAGCGGGAGTTCAACCTCGACCTGATCTCCACCGCGCCGAACGTGGTCTACCGGGCCATCCAGGAGGACGGCGAGGAGATCGTGGTCACCAACCCGAGCGAGTACCCGACCGGCAAGATCGCCGAGGTGTACGAGCCGACGGTGCGGGCCACGGTGCTGACCCCGAACGACTACGTCGGCGCCGTGATGGAGCTGTGCCAGGGTCGCCGGGGCAGCCTGCTCGGCATGGACTACCTCTCCGCCGACCGGGTGGAGCTGCGCTACACGCTGCCGCTGGCCGAGATCATCTTCGACTTCTTCGACCAGCTCAAGAGCCGCACCAAGGGTTACGCCTCGCTCGACTACGAGCCCTCCGGCGAGCAGGCGTCCGACCTGGTGAAGGTCGACATCCTGCTGCACGGCGAGCCGGTCGACGCGTTCAGCGCGATCGTGCACAAGGACAAGGCGTACACGTATGGCACGACGATCGCGGCGAAGCTGCGCACGCTGATCCCGCGCCAGCAGTTCGAGGTGCCGATCCAGGCGGCCATCGGCAGCCGGGTGATCGCCCGGGAGACCATCCGCGCGATCCGCAAGGACGTGCTCGCCAAGTGCTACGGCGGTGACATCAGCCGGAAGCGCAAGCTGCTGGAGAAGCAGAAGGAGGGCAAGAAGCGGATGAAGATGGTGGGCCGGGTGGAGGTTCCTCAGGAGGCGTTCATCGCGGCGCTCTCGTCCGACTCCGGCGACGGCAAGCCCGCCGGCAAGAAGTAGCCCGACCAGCCTCCACGACCGGCCGGCGTCCTCCTCTTCAGGGCGCCGGCCGGTCGCGTACCCAGGAAATTTTCAGCTGCTGGCAGCGCTCCCACCTGCGGGTTCGTCCCGGCCGGGGGAGCGGCGGCCGATGCCGCCGGTTTCGGTTTTCGATGCGTCGGGCACTTAGCGGGCACGACAGCAAACGCACAGAACGTGCGAAATCGCTTTAGGAGGACCGACCGTGGAGTTCACCGTCTGGGGCATCATCACCGCGCTCGTCGTGGGTCTGATCGTCGGCGCGCTGGGCCGGCTGGTCGTGCCGGGCCGGCAGAACATGCCGATGTGGCTGCACATGGTGATCGGTGTCGGCGCGGCGCTGCTGGGCACCGTCCTGGCCCGCGCGCTCGGCATCGCCACGCAGACCGCCGGCATCGACTGGGCCGAGCTGGCCGTGCAGGTCGTGCTCGCCGCCATCGCCGTGGCCCTGGTGGCCGGCGTCGGCCGCCGCCGCAGCGTCTCGCGTTACTGATCGACGCACCACGCGCCTCGACGGGCGCCCGGCCTCACCGGCCGGGCGCCCGTCGGCGTATTCGGGGCATTGAACCCCGTCGGTGTGCCGGGGCTGCCCGCCGCGCCGGGTTTCGGGGAGAAGCAGCAGGTCAGGGTACGTCTGCACAATTCGTCATCGGAGTCGGTTTGGATTTCCGGGCGGTCGGGAACTTAGCGATCACGACAGTGAACACACAAAAACGTGTGACCGGATCTTAAGGAGGAGGGCGACCATGGAGCTCACCGTTTGGGGCATCATCACCGCGCTGGTCGTTGGTCTGATCGTCGGCGCGCTGGGCCGGCTGGTCGTGCCGGGCCGTCAGAACATGCCGATCTGGCTGCACATGCTGATCGGTGTCGGCGCCGCGCTTCTGGGCACGATCGTGGCCCGGGCCTCCGGCTTCGCCGAGACCGCCGGTATCGACTGGCGCGAGCTGATGCTGCAGGTGCTCTTCGCCGCGATCGGCGTGGCCCTGGTGGCCGGCGTCGGCCGTCGCCGCGGCGTCTCGCGCTACTGACCCCGCACCACGCGCCTCGACGGGCGCCCGGCCTCACCGGCCGGGCGCCCGTCGGCGTATGTGAGCCCTGAACTGCCCGGACGGCATCGATGTCGGCCGCGCCTCCGGCTGCGATACGGTCGCCTGTGCCCTCCGTCACGAACACCCCCTGTTGTAAAGGAAATTTTCCTACTAAGGTGCGGCGGAGAAGGTTAGTGCCAAACGGCCCCGAGGGAGATATGGCGTGAACAGGTGGAAGCGGCTGGCTCCGGTCACCGCCATCGTGGCGTCGGCCGCGTTGGTGCTGACCGCATGCGGTGGCTCCGGCGACGACGACAAGGCCGCCGACAACAGCAAGCTCACTGTGTGGATGATGGGTGAGGGCGGCGACGCCCAGACCAAGTTCCTCGACAGCGTCGAGGCGGAGTTCAAGAAGAAGCACCCCGAGACCGACGTCGTGGTGCAGTACATCCCCTGGCTCGAGGCGCCGAAGAAGTTCCAGGCCGCGCTCGCCGGCGGGGAGGGCCCGGACGTCACCGAGCTGGGCAACACCGAGACCCAGGGCTGGGCCGCGCAGGAGGCCCTGGCCGACGTCTCGGACAAGTTCAACGGCTGGTCCGAGGGCAAGGACATCCTGCCCGACCTGGTCAAGAACGCCCAGCTCGACGGCAAGCAGTACGGCGTGCCGTGGTACGCCGGCGTCCGCGCCGTCTACTACCGCACCGACTGGTTCGCCGAGGCGGGCGTGAAGACGCCGACGAACTGGGACGAGATGGTCGCCGCCGCGAAGGCCGTGCAGGCCAAGAAGCCGGGCACCTACGGCATCGCCCTGCCCGGCAACTCCGAGCTGCCGTTCTACTCCTTCCTCTGGGGTGCCGGCGGGGAGATCGCCACCAAGGAGGGCGACAGCTGGAAGTCCGGCTACAACACCCCCGAGGCGCAGAAGGCGGTCAAGTTCTGGACCGACCTGGTGACAGTGCACAAGGTCGCCCCGCCGGCCGCCGCCGGGTGGAACGAGGTCGACGCCCGTACCCAGTTCGCCACCGGCAAGGCCGCCATGGCGTTCGCCGGTAGCTGGCAGGGCGGCGCGATGAAGAAGGACAACCCCGACATCGAGAAGGTGTGGGGTACGTTCCCGATCCCCGGCCCGGACGGCAAGCCCGCCCCGGCGTTCGCCGGCGGCTCCGACATCGCCATCTGGAAGGACAGCGAGCGGCAGGCGCTGGCCTGGGACTACATGACCGTGCTGCTGAGCAAGCAGAAGGACAAGGAGTTCGCCAGCAGCCTCGGCTTCTTCCCGGTCTACCAGGATCTGGTGAGCAGCGGCGACTACGCCAGTGACAAGGTGATGGCCGCGTTCGCCACCGCCATCCAGAACACCAAGCTGACCCCGCTCACCCCGAAGTGGGTCGAGGTCAGCCGGACCAAGACGGTGACCCAGGCGATGAACAGCTCGGTCATCAAGGGCCAGAAGACGGTCGAGAAGGCCACCGCCGACGCGGCCACCGAGATGGAAAGCATCCTCAACGCCAAGTGACCACGCTGACCGAGGCCACCGGCGAGGCCGCCGCGCGGGAGACCCCCGCGCGGCGGCGCCGTCGCCGGGTGGACCACCTTCCGTACCTGCTCCTCCTGCCCTGCCTGGCGATCATCGCCGTGCTGCTGCTCTGGCCGCTCGGCCAGGTCGTGTGGATGTCCTTCCACAAGCTGGACAGCGTCCGGCAGTTGCGCGGCGACCGCGAGTGGCCGTGGGTCGGCCTGGCCAACTACGCGCAGATCCTCGGCGACCCGTTCTTCCGTACGGTGCTGCGCAACACGGTGCTGTTCGCGCTCGCCAACGTGGCGCTCACGATGATCCTCGGCACGCTGGTCGGGCTGCTGCTCAACCGCCTGGGCAAGAAGATGGCCACGTTCGTGGCGAGCTGCGTGATGCTCGCCTGGGCCACCCCGGCGCTGACCGGCACCATCGTCTGGAAGTGGATCTTCGACGACACGAGCGGCCTGGTCACCTGGCTGTTCAACAAGCTCCCGGACGGGCTCTCGACGGCGCTGTTCGGGCGCAGCGACTGGACCGGGTACGGCTGGTTCAACGACCCGCTGCTGTTCTTCGCCATCCTGACGCTCGTGGTGGTCTGGCACTCGTTCCCGTTCATCGCGGTGAGCGTCCTGGCCGGGCTCAAGAGCGTGCCGACGGAGTTGCAGGAGGCGGCCCGGGTCGACGGCGCCGGGCCGTGGAAGGTCTTCTGGTCGGTGACGTTCCCGGTCCTGCGGCCGGTCTTCGGCATCCTCGTGGTGCTCTCCACGATCTGGGACTTCAAGGTCTTCACCCAGCAGTTCGTGCTGGCCGGCGGCACCCAGGACCGGTCCACGTTCATGCTGTCGATCTACTCGTACGCGGAGGCGTTCTCACCACCGCCCAAGTACGGCCTCGGCTCGGCCATCGCGGTCATCCTCACCGTGATCCTGCTCGTGGTGACCGCCCTGTACGTCCGCATGGTGCTGCGGCAGGAGGACGAATGATGAAGAAGATCGCCCTCAACGGCGCGGGCCTGCTGGTCGCGCTCTTCGCCGCGTTCCCGGTCTACTGGATGGTGGCGACCTCGCTGAAGCCCAACCGGGAGATCTTCTCGTCCACCCCCCGGCCGATGCCGGCGGAGCCGACGCTGGAGCACTACCGGGAGATCCTCACCGGCAATCTGATCCCGGGCGTCACGTTCGCCGACTTCTTCCTCAACAGCGCCCTCGTCGCGCTGGCGACGGTGCTGCTGAGCGGGCTGGTCGCGCTGCTCGCCGCGACCGCTGTGGCCCGGTTCCGGTTCAAGCTGCGCACCACGTTCCTGATCATGCTGCTGGTGGTGCAGATGATCCCGCTGGAGGCGCTGGTCATCCCGCTGTTCCTGATGATCCAGCGGCTCGGCCTCTACAACACGCTGCCCAGCCTGATCCTCACGTACCTCGGCTTCTCGCTGCCGTTCGCGGTCTGGATGCTGCGCGGCTTCGTCGCCGCGGTGCCGAAGGAACTGGAGGAGGCCGCCGCGATCGACGGCGCCAGCCGGGCCCAGACGTTCCGCAAGGTGCTGTTCCCGCTCGTCGCGCCCGGCCTGGTCGCCACCAGCATCTTCTCGTTCATCACCGCGTGGAACGAGCTGATCTTCGCGCTGACCTTCATCAACGACCAGCAGAAGTACACGCTGCCGGTGGCCATGACGTTCTTCTTCGGCCGGGACGACACCGCCTGGGGCTCGGTGATGGCGGCGTCCACGCTGTTCACCCTGCCGGTGATCGTCTTCTTCCTGCTGGTGCAGCGCCGGATGGTCTCCGGCCTCGTCGCGGGAGCCGTGAAGGGCTGACCCGGCGGGCCGGTCAGGCCGCGGCGAACACCTCGGCCCGCACCTCGGTGGCCGGGTCGCCCTTCACCCGGGCCCAGGAGCCCTGCGCGGCGGTCCACTCCAGGTTGCCGAAGCGGACCTTCTTCACGCCGTGATCGTCGGCGTGCGAGACCAGCCAGTGCGCGTACCGCCAGCCGTTGCGGTCGTCGCCCGCCGGCACGGTGAGCGCGGTCAGGTCCGTCGCAGTGGCCAGCCGGGGCAGCCCCCAGTCCAGCGACAGGCTCTCCAGCACGGCGCTGGCGGCAGCCGGCCCGCGCATCGTCGGCGGCGAGCTGACCGTGCAGGCCACCGCGCCGGTCGCGTGGCCGAGCAACGCGCGGGTGAGGACCTCCGACTCGTCCGCCCACTTCTGGTACGCCTCGGGGAACGCCGACCGCTGCACCCGCTGGGCGGCGTCGGTGATCCGCATCCGCTCCCAGCCCTTGACCTTCTTCAGCGCGGCGTAGAACTTGTTCGCCGCGTACCGCGGGTCCTGGATCTCCTCCGGGCTGCCCCAGCCCTGGCTCGGGCGCTGCTGGAACAGGCCGAGCGAGTCGCGGTCGCCGTGGGCGATGTTGCGCAGGTGCGACTCCTGGTAGGCGGTCGCCAGCGCCACCACCACCGCCCGCTCGGGCATCCGGCGCTGCATCCCGATGGCCGCGATGGTGGCCGCGTTCGCCATCTGGTCGGCGCCGAGCACCACCTCGCCGTCGGCCTTCACGGTGCAGGTCCGGCTGGCCAGGGGGAGCCGCAGGTGCTCGCCGAACTGCTTGGTCACGACGTAGACCGCGAGCAGTGCCAGCACGCACACCGCCACCCCAGATGCCACGATCGCCGCTCGCGTCCGCACCCGCACCCCCTGTCCCGACAGTCCGACAAGCGTACGTCCCACCCGCCACGGCGGGTCTCGGCCGACCGGCGGGCCCCACCTCGGCCGCAATGGGGCTCCCGCGGGGCCCGCCGCGAACCTCAGTCTCCGGCGGGCACCCAGGCGGCGGGACGCTTCTCCCGGAACGCCATGACGCCCTCGCGTCCCTCGTCGGAGAGGAAGTACCCGGTCGACAGGGCGGCCAACTCGGCGATCTCGGCCCGCAGGTCGGGACCGGCGGGCCGGCGCAGCAGCTCCTTCGCCCCGGCCAGCGCCCCCGGGGCGCCCTTCACCAGCGAGGCGCAGTAGCGCTCGACGGCGGCGTCCAGCTCGTCGGCCGGCACCGCTGCGGTGACCAGGCCGATCTCGGCGGCGCGGCGGCCGTCGAACGTGTCGCCGGTCAGGTACAGCTCGGCGGCGGCCCGCTGGCCCAGCCGGGGCAGCACGGTCGCCGAGATCACCGCCGGGATCACGCCGATCCGCACCTCGGTGAACGCGAACGTCGCCTCCTGCGCGCAGACCGCCAGGTCGGCGGCGGCGATCAGGCCCAGTCCACCGGCCCGGGCCGGCCCGGCGATCTTCGCCACCACCGGCTTCGGGCACTCCCGCACCGCCACCAGCACGTCGCCGAGCATCCCGGCGGGCACCGTGCCGCTGGCGTACGCGGCGGCTGTCTCCTTCAGGTCGGCGCCGGAGCAGAAGACCGGGCCGGTGTGGTCGAGCACGATCGCGCGTACCGCGTCGTCGGCGACCGCGTCGGCCAGCCCGGCCAGCAGCTGGGTCATCAGGGGCGTCGAGAGCGCGTTGCGATTGTGCGGGCTGTCCAGGGTGAGGGTGGTCACCCCACGGGCCGTGGCGACTCGCACGAGAGCGTCCGGAGAGGTCATGCCGGGCACACTAGTGGCCATGCCCGGCGTCCTTCCAGAAGGCGAACCCGTCCCGCGCGACGGATCGCTGCCCGCCACCGCCCGTCGCGCCGTCGGCGCGCGCGGCTTCGGCGTGTACGTCCACGTGCCGTTCTGCGCCAGCCGGTGCGGTTACTGCGACTTCAACACGTACACCGCCTCGGAGCTGGGCGGCGGGGCGAGCCGGGAGACGTACGCCGACTCGGTGCTGGCCGAACTGGCGCTGGCCGCCCGGGTGCTGGGCGACTCGCCGCCACCCCGGGTCGACACGGTCTTCGTCGGCGGCGGCACGCCCACCCTGCTGCCCGCCGACGACCTGGCCCGGATCCTCGACGGCATCGACCGCGTCTGGGGGCTGGCCGCCGACGCCGAGGTGACTACCGAGGCCAACCCCGAGTCGGTGAGCCCGGAGTCGCTCAAGACGCTGCGGGCCGCCGGGTACACCCGGATCTCGCTCGGCATGCAGTCCGCCGCGCCGGGGGTGCTCGCGGTGCTGGACCGGCGGCACAGCGCGGGCCGGGCCACCGCCGCCGCGCTGGAGGCGCGCGACGCCGGGTTCGAGCACGTGAACCTGGACCTGATCTACGGCACGCCGGGCGAGACCGCAGACGACTTCGCCGCCTCGCTGGCCCAGGTGGTCGACGCGGGCGTGGACCACGTCAGCGCGTACGCCCTGATCGTGGAGGATGGCACCCGGCTGGCCGCGCGGATGCGCCGCGGCGAGCTGCCGTACCCCTCCGACGACGTGGCGGCGGACCGCTACCTGGCTGCGGAGGCCGCGCTCGGCGAGGCCGGCTTCTCCTGGTACGAGGTGTCGAACTGGGCCCGGTCGGCGGCGGCGGCGTGCCGGCACAACCTGCTCTACTGGACCGGCGCCGACTGGTGGGGCCTGGGCCCGGGGGCGCACAGCCACGTCGGCGGCGTGCGGTGGTGGAACGTCAAGCACCCGAGCGCGTACGCGGCCCGGCTGGCCGAGGGCGCCTCGCCCGCGCTGGCCCGGGAGCAGCTCACCCCGGACGAGCAGCACATGGAGGACGTGATGCTGCGGGTGCGGCTCGCCTCCGGGCTGCCGCTGGACGTGCTGGACGAGCCCGGCCGGGCGGGCGCCGAGCGGGCCCGGGACGCCGGGCTGCTCGACGCCGGGGCGTACGCGCGAGGGCTTGTGGTGCTGACACTGCGCGGCCGGCTGCTGGCCGACGCGGTGGTACGCGACCTGCTGCCGTGACCGGCACCGGCCGGCCGCCCCCTCGGCCGGCCGGCGGTGTCACTTGATGAAGTTGTAGGTCATCGGGTAGCGGTAGAGCACACCCTCGTTGGCCTTGACCCCGCCGATGATTCCGAAGATCAGCGGCACCAGCCAGACCAGCATCGGGACGAAGAACAGGATCCCGCAGGTGATGACCGTGATCACCCAGGCGAGCACGCTGGCGATGGCCCAGGTGATCTGGAAGTTCAGCGCCGCGACCGCGTGGGCGCGGACCGTCGGCGACTGCTGACCACGGGTCATCATCGCGATCAGCGGGGCGACCCAGCCGAGCAGACCGCCGCCGACGATGACACCCGCGGCGCCACCGAAGTGCGCCACCAGGGCCCACGTCTTCTCGTCGTTGTTGGCGTACGCGGCGGGGCCGTACCCGCCACCGGCGGGGTAGCCGGCGCCGTAGCCGGGCGTGCCGCCCGGCGGAGGGTAACCACCGGGGGGCGGGTAGCCGCCCGGAGGGGGATAGTCACCGGGCGGGGGATAGCCGCCGGCGCCCGGCGCCCCGGACAGTGGAGCGGTGGGCGGTTCGCTGCCCGGCGACGAGCCGTAGGGCGCCGACGGGTCGGGCTGGGGGCCGGAGTCCCCTGCCCCTGGAGGGCGAGGAGGTTCTGTCATGGTCGCCACGGTAGGGGCACCGGTCAACTCGCACCAGAGCGACACAGACCGACGATGACCGGCTGTTCGGCCCTGGTGGGCGGCGCTGTGTGGTGGGCCGCACCGCAGGTCCGTCGGGCGATCATCGCGCCGGCGGGGGTGCCGACGTAGACTGGCACTCGCTACAGTCGAGTGCCAGCCGCCCGGCGGATGCCGCGTGCCGGCCCGGCCGAGGTGCGTCAGGAGGTGGGGAATGGGTCTCGACGACCGCAAACTCGCCGTGCTGCGCGCGATCGTCGAGGACTACGTCGCCACGCAGGAACCGGTCGGCAGCAAGGCCCTGGTCGAGCGGCACCAGCTCGGCGTCTCGCCGGCCACCGTGCGCAACGACATGGCGGTGCTGGAGGAGGAGGGCTACATCCGGCAGCCGCACACCAGCGCCGGCCGGGTGCCCACCGACCGCGGCTACCGCCTCTTCGTCGACCGGCTGTCCCGGGTCAAGCCGCTCAGCCCGGCCGAACGCCGGGCGATCGAGCGCTTCCTGGTCGGCGCCGTCGACCTGGACGACGTGGTGCACCGCACGGTCCGGCTGCTCGCCCAGCTCACCCGGCAGGTGGCAGTGGTGCAGTACCCGAGCCTGGCCCGCTCCAAGGTGCGCCACCTGGAGCTGGTGCCGATCTCCACCACCCGGCTCATGGTCGTCATGATCGCCGACACCGGCCGGGTCGAGCAGCGGCTGGTCGAGCTGCCCGCCCCGGTGCCCGCCGACGACGTGACCGACCTGCGCCGGCTGGTGAACGAGAAGCTCGTCGGCAGCCAGCTCGCCGAGACGCCGCCGCTGGTGGAGGCGCTCGTCGAGGAGTCCGCGCCGCATCTGCGCCCGGCCATGACCACGCTCTCCACCGTGTTGCTGGAGACGCTCGTGGAACGGCACGAGGAGCGCCTCGCGCTGGCCGGACAGGCCAACCTCACCCGGGGCGGCCTGCTCGACTTCCAGGGCTCGCTGCGGCCCATCCTGGAAGCGCTCGAAGAAGAGGTCGTGCTGCTCAAGCTGATCGGTGAGACGGAGCCGAGCACCACCCGGGTGCTCATCGGCGACGAGAACGAATTCGACAACCTGCGGGCCGCCTCGGTGGTCAGCACCGGCTACGGACCGGGCAGCACGATCGTCGGTGGACTCGGCGTGCTCGGGCCGACCCGGATGGACTACCCCGGCAATATCGCCATGGTGAGGGCCGTGGCACGCTACGTGGGCGAACTGCTGGCCCAGAACTGACCAGTCAGGGCCGACGGCCGGTTCCGGCCGACGACCGGAGCGACGCGAGACGAACATGAGGACACCTAACGCAGTGGCCAGGGACTACTACGGCATTCTCGGCGTGAGCCGGGACGCCTCCGACGACGAGATCAAGCGCGCCTACCGCAAGCTGGCGCGGCAGTTCCACCCGGACGTCAATCCGGACCCGGAGGCCCAGGAGAAGTTCAAGGACATCAACGCCGCGTACGAGGTCCTCTCGGACGACCGGAAGCGGCAGATCGTCGACCTGGGTGGCGACCCGCTCGCGCCGGGCGGCGGCGGCATGGGCGGTCCAGGCGGCCCGGGCGGCGCCGGTCCGTTCGTCGGCTTCCAGGACATCATGGACGCGTTCTTCGGCGGCGCCGCGGGCGGCAGCCGGGGGCCGCGTCCGCGTACCCGCCCCGGTGCGGACGCGATCCTGCGCCTGGAGCTGGACCTCAACGAGACCGCGTTCGGCGTCGAGGCGCCGATCACCGTCGACACCGCCGTGCTCTGCACCACCTGCTCCGGCGCCGGCACCGCCGCCGGCACCCACCTGGCCACCTGCGAGGCGTGCGGCGGCCGGGGCGAGGTGCAGTCGGTGCAGCGGACGTTCCTCGGCCAGGTGGTCTCCGCCCGGCCGTGCACCGTCTGCCAGGGCTACGGCACCACCATCCCGCACCCCTGCCCGACCTGCGCCGGTGACGGCCGGGTGCGCACCCGCCGCTCGCTCACCGTGAAGATCCCGGCCGGGGTCGAGGACGGCATGCGGATCCGCCTGGCCCAGCAGGGCGAGGTCGGCCCGGGTGGCGGCACCGCCGGTGACCTCTACGTCGAGATCCACGAGCGGCCGCACGACGTCTACTCCCGCAAGGGCGACGACCTGCACTGCCGGGTCACCGTGCCGATGACCGCGGCCGCGCTGGGCACCCGGCTGACCATCAAGACGCTGGACAGCGAGGAGACGGTCGACGTCAAGCCCGGCACCCAGCCCGGAAGCACGATGCGGCTGCGCGCCCGGGGCGTACCGCACCTGCGCGGCACCGGCCGGGGTGACCTCTACGTGCACCTGGACGTGCGTACCCCGACCAAGCTCGACGCCGACCAGGAGCGGATGCTGCGCGACTTCGCCAAGACCCGCGGCGAGGAGGTCGCCGAGCTGACCAAGCAGGGCGGGTTCTTCTCCCGGATGCGCGACGCCTTCAACGGGCACGCCTGAGGTGTCCGCCCCGCTGTTCCTGGTCGAGGCGCTGCCCACCGGTGACACGCTGACGCTCGACGGCCCGGAGGGCCACCACGCGGCCACCGTGCAGCGGCTGCGCGCCGGCGAGGAACTGGTGCTCGCCGACGGCCGGGGCGGCACCGCCGCCGCGGTGGTCACCGCCGTCGGCCGCGGCACGCTCTACCTGCGGGTCACCAGCCGGGGGTACGCGGACGCACCGGTACCCCGGCTCGTCGTGGTGCAGGGCATCGCCAAGGGCGACCGGGGTGAACTCGCCGTGCAGGCGATGACCGAGGTCGGCGTGGACGAGATCGTGCCGTGGGCGGCGTCCCGCTCGGTGGCGCAGTGGCGCGGCGAGCGGGGCGAACGGGCCCGGCAGAAGTGGGTCGCCACCGCCCGGGAGGCGGCCAAGCAGGCCCGCCGCCCGTGGCTGCCGGTGGTGGCCGGCGCGCCCGACGAGTCCACCGCCTCGGTGGCCCGCCGGATCGCCGGTGCGGCCGGCGCGTTCGTGCTGCACGAGGGCGCCCACGACCGGCTGACCACAGTCGACCTGCCGGCCACCGGCGAGATCGTGCTGGTGGTGGGCCCGGAGGGCGGCATCGCCGACCACGAGCTGGCCGCGTTCGCCGACGCGGGCGCCCGTACGGTCCGCCTGGGCCCGTCGGTCCTGCGCACGTCCACGGCTGGCGTGGCAGCCCTGACGGTCCTGGCCACCCGCCTGACCCACTGGTAACCCGCGCCGCGCGCCCCTTCCGCGCCCCCCTTCCGCGTTGATCTTGCAGTTTCGGCCCGCGTCGCGCCCCTTTTGCGAAGCTTTGTCGGGGCCGAAAGTGCAAGATCGCGGAGGGCGTGGGGGTCAGGAGCGGAGGTAGGAGGCGCCGTTCATGTCGATGATGGTGCCTGCGGCCCACTCGGCCTCGGGGCTCGCCAGCCAGTGCACCGCCGCCGCGATCTCCTCCGGCCGGGCCACCCGGTGGAACGGGGACTGGGCGCGTACCGCCTCGCCCCGCTCGCTCTTCAGGTGCTCGTTCGTCATGTCGGTCTCGACGAAGCCGGGCGCCACGCACGCCACAGCGATGCCGTACGGCGCCAGGGCCACCGCCAGCGACTGGGCCATCGCGTTCATCCCGGCCTTGCTGGCCCCGTACGCCGGGTTGGCCGGCTCGCCCCGGAACGCGCCCCGGGACGAGACGTTCACGATCCGGCCCCCGCGTTCGCGCATGTGCTGCGCGGCGCACCAGGCGGCGTTCGCGGCGCCGACGAGGTTGGTGTCGAGCACCTCCCGCCAGCGCGCCCGCCACTGCTCGTAGCTGCTCTCGAAGACCGGGTGCGGGGGATCGGCCGGCCCGAACACCCCGGCGTTGTTCACGAGTACGTCGAGGCCGCCGAGTCGCTGGGCCGCCTCGTCCACCATGGTCCGTACCGCGTCGGCGTCGGCCAGGTCGGCGCGTACCACCACGTGCCCGTCACCCGGCAACTCGGCGCGCAGCCGCTCGGCCAGCTCGGCCGAGTCCCGGTGGTGGATCACCACCCGGTCTCCACCTGCGGCGAACGCCCGCGCCACCGCCCGCCCGATGCCCCGCGAGGCCCCCGTCACCAGCACCGCCCGTCCCGACATGGCGGCCATCCTGCCGCACCGGGCCAGACTGTTGAAAAGGGCCCCTTCCCATACCGGAGGCGTTAAGCAGGGGCCCCTCCTTACACTGCTGCGATGGACTGCCTCTTCTGCCGGATCGTCGCCGGGGAGATTCCGGCCACCATCGTCCGCGAGACCCCCACCACCCTGGCCTTCCGGGACATCGACCCGAAGGCGCCCACCCACGTGCTGGTGATCCCCAAGGAGCACTACGCGGACGTGGCCACGCTGGCCCAGGGTGCGCCCGAGCTGGCCGGCGAGGTGCTCCAGACCGCCGCCGTGGTCGCCGAGGAGGAGGGCCTGACCGTGGACGGGTTCCGGCTGATGTTCAACACCGGCCCGTACGGCGGCCAGGAGGTCTTCCACGTGCACGCCCACCTGCTCGGCGGCGCGCCGCTCGGCCCGATGCTCTGCCGATGACCGACGTCTCCGACCGGCTCGGCCGGATGGTGCGCCAGGCGCAGGCCACCGGGCGGATCCCGGCGGTGTCGGCCGCCCTGCACCGGGCCGACCGGCCGCTATGGACCTGCGCCGTTGGCGACACCGGCAACGACACCCCGCTGGGGCCGGAGACGGTGTTCCGGATCGGCTCGGTCACCAAGACCTTCACCGCGGTGCTCGTCATGCAGTGCCGCGACGAGGGCCTGCTCGACCTGGACGACCCGATCGGGCGGCACCTGGACCTGCCCGCGCACGGCGACGCGACAGTACGCCGGCTGCTGTCGCACACCGCCGGCCTGCAACGCGAGCCGCACGGCGACGTGTGGGACAGCCTGCGCGCCCCGGCCGTCGACGAGCTGCTGGCCGACCTGGCCCGGGTCGAGCGGGTGCTGCCCACCGGCCGGCGCTTCCACTACTCCAACCTCGGCCTGGCGCTGCTCGGCGAGGCGGTCGCCCGGCTGCGCGGCGGCACCTGGGCCGAGGTGCTGGCCGACCGGGTGCTCACCCCGCTCGGGCTGACCGCCACCGGCCCGTACCCGACCGAGCGTGCCGCGACCGGGTTCCTGGTCGACGCGTACTCCGACGAGGCCCACCCGGAACCACCCGCCGACTTCGGCGCGGTGGCCCCCGCCGCGCAGCTCTGGAGCACCGCGACGGACATGGCCCGCTGGGCCGCGTTCCTGGCCGACCCGGCGGCGGTGGACCCGGACGGCGCGGTGCTCGCCGCGACGACTGTCGAGGAGATGTGCTGGCCGCTCACGCCCACCGACGAGTCGGTCTGGTTCCGGCTTCGGGCTGGGCCTGATCCTGGTCCCGCAGGCGGACCGGGTGATCCACGTGGGCCACGACGGCGCGATGCCCGGGTTCCTCGCCGCTGTCTACGGGCGGCGCGGCGGGCAGGGCACCGCCGGGGCGATGGGCGTCGCGGTGCTCGGCTCGTCCGGCACCGGCGTGGAGGTGTTCGACCTGTCACACCGGCTGCTCGCCGCCGCCGTCGAGCACGACCCGGCGGAGATCGAGCCGTGGCGTCCCGGCCCGCCCGCGCCGGACCACCTGCGCGGCGTGCCGGGCCGCTGGTGGGGCGAGGGCTTCGAGTACGTCTTCTCCTGGCACGACGGGACGCTGCGGGCACGTGGCGCGGACGACCCGGCCGGGAAGCCGCCGGCGGTGTTCGCGCCGCTGCCGGACCGGCCGGAGCCGGACGTGTTCCGCACGGTCTCCGGCCGCGAGGTGGGGGAGCTGCTGCGGCTGACCCGCGACGAACGGGGCGTGGTGGTCCGGATGCACTGGGCGACCTACCGTTTCACCCGCACCCAGGAGACCTTCGACGGGTACGACTTCCGCGCCGGCGACTGACCGCCGGCCACCGGAAATGGGCGCGGTGCGTACGGTGCCGACCCGATACGATGGAGGTAACCGAACGCCGCGCCGGCAGGGCCCGGCGCCCGAGAAGCGGAGAGCAGGTGGCGCAGGGCCCGACGGCCCGACCTATGACCGGCACCCCACCTCCCGGCACGCCGCGTGTGCAGACCAGGATCACGGTCCCCGACCAGAAGATCATGGTGAACCTGCTCGGCGCGGGCGACGAGATCCTGCGGCTCGTCGAGCGCTCGATCGACAGCGACGTCCACGTCCGCGGCAACGAGATCACCATCACCGGCGCCCCCGCCGACAACGCCCTCGCCGAGCGTCTCTTCAGTGAGCTGCTCGAACTGATCGAGAAAGGCGAGACCCTGACCACAGACGCGGTACGGCGTACCGTCGGCATGCTCGAACAGGGCGGCGCCGAGCGGCCCGCCGAGGTCCTGACACTCAACATCCTCTCCCGGCGCGGCCGCACCATCCGTCCCAAGACGCTGGGCCAGAAGAAGTACGTCGACGCGATCGACGCCCACACCATCGTCTTCGGCATCGGCCCGGCGGGTACCGGCAAGACGTACCTGGCCATGGCGAAGGCCGTGCAGGCGCTCCAGGCCAAGCAGGTCAACCGGATCATCCTGACCCGGCCGGCGGTCGAGGCGGGGGAGCGGCTGGGCTTCCTGCCCGGCACCCTGAACGAGAAGATCGACCCCTACCTGCGCCCGCTCTACGACGCGTTGCACGACATGCTCGACCCGGAGACCATCCCGAAGCTGATGGCCGCCGGCACGATCGAGGTGGCGCCGCTGGCGTACATGCGCGGGCGGGCCCAGCCGTACGACGCCCGGGTGCTGACCCCGGAGGGCTTCCGGCCGTTCGGCTCGCTCCAGGTCGGTGACCTGGTCATCGGCTCGAACGGGACGCCCACACCGGTGATCGGCATCTACCCGCAGGGGCCGAAGCAGACCTACCGGGTCACCACCCAGGACGGCGCGTCCACGCTCTGCTGCGGCGAGCACCTGTGGACCGTAGCCACGCCGGACGACAAGCGTCGCGGCCGGCGGCGCACGATCGAGACGCAGGAGATGATCGGCAAGGAGTGGCGGGGCCACACCCGTCGCTACGAACTCCCGCTCGTCGCCCCGGTGCAGATGGAGCCGCAGGCGGTTCCGCTCGACCCGTACGCGCTCGGGCTGCTGCTCGGCGACGGCGCGATCTCGTCCCGCGCCACGCCCGCCTTCTCCACCGCCGACCCGGAGCTGGCGACCGCACTGGAGGAGGCGCTGGTCGACATCCAACTGGTCCGCAAGGGTGACTACGACTACGTCCTCCGGCACGTCAACGGGCACCGCGGCGGCGTGATCGTGGCGAACCCGGTGACGGTGGCCGTCCGCGAACTGGGGCTGGCCGGAGCCACCTCGGGCACGAAGTTCGTCCCCGAGGTCTACAAGAACAACAGCGTGGGCGTCCGGCTGGCGGTCCTGCAAGGGCTGCTGGACACCGACGGAGGGCCGGTCACCCAGGCCGGGCGCACGTGCCGTGTGCAGTACTCGACCACTTCCCCCCGGTTGTGCGACGACGTGGTCCACCTGGTCGAGTCGCTCGGAGGGGTGGCCACGGCGCGGGTTCGTCCGGCCGAGGGACGCAAGCCCGGTCTGGCGAAGGGCCGGCCGGTTCCGTACCGGTCCGATGCCTACGTCGTGGAGATCCGGCTACCCGCCGGTGTCGCGCCGTTCCGCCTGTCGCGCAAGCGCCGGCTCTACGACGAGCACGGCGGTGGCCGGCCGATGCGGTTCATCGACTCGATCATCCCGGCCGGGGTGCGGGAGACGATGTGCATCCAGGTCGCGGCGGAGGACTCGCTCTACGTCACCGACGACTTCCTGGTGACTCACAACACGCTTAACGACGCGTTCATCATCCTGGACGAGGCGCAGAACACCACGCCCGAGCAGATGAAGATGTTCCTCACCCGGCTCGGCTTCGGCTCCAAGATCGTCGTCACCGGTGACGTCACCCAGGTGGACCTTCCCGGCGGGACGACCAGCGGCCTGCGGGTGGTCCGGGAGATCCTGAACAACGTCGAGGACGTGCACTTCGCCCAGCTCTCCAGCTCCGACGTGGTGCGTCACAAGCTGGTGGGCGACATCGTCGACGCGTACGCCCGCTGGGACGCCGAGCGGGAGACCCAGCAGGCGCAGAGCGTGCACGCCGTACCTGGGCGGACCGCCCAGGGCGGCCGGGCCGGCCGGCGCCGCTGACCCACCGGCGGAAGCCGTCACATCATCAGAGGAAGACAGTTGTCCATCGAGATCGCCAACGAGTCGGGTGTCGACGTCGACACCGACGCCGTGCTCGCCGTCGCGCGGCACGCCCTCGACGAGATGGGGGTCAACCCCCTCGCCGAGCTGTCCGTGCTGCTCGTCGACATCGAATACATGTCGGAGCTGAACCACCGCTGGATGGGTGGCGACGGCCCGACCGACGTGCTCGCCTTCCCCATGGACGAGGGCAGCGTCGACCACGGCCCGGGGGAGAGCAACCCGGCCGGCGGCGAGCCCGCCCTGCTCGGCGACATCGTGCTCTGCCCGGAGGTGGCGGCCAAGCAGGCCGCCGTGGCCGGGCACTCGGCCGCCGACGAGCTGCACCTGCTCACCGTGCACGGCGTGCTGCACCTGCTGGGCTACGACCACGCCGAGCCCGAGGAGGAGCGGGAGATGTTCGGTCTCCAGGCCCGGCTGCTGGCCAGCTGGCGGTCGACCCGGTCGCGGTGATGGACACCTTGGCGGCGGTCCGCACCCCCGCCGGTCTGCCTGATCTTCAACTCCTGGTCTTCGCCGCCGGGCTGGTGGTGCTCGCCGGCCTGATCGCGATGACCGAGGCGGCGCTCGCAGCGGTCTCGCCGGCCCGTGCCGCGGAGCTGACCCGGGACGGTGCCCGCGGCGGGCGTGCTCTCCAGGCGGTCGCCGGTGACGTGGTCCGCCATCTGAACCTGCTGCTCCTGCTGCGTCTGCTGGCCGAGCTGACCGCCACCACGCTCGTCGCGCTGGTGGCTGTCGACACGTTCGGCGCGGGCTGGCGGGCGGCGCTGGTGACCGCCGGCGCGATGACAGTGGTGAGCTTCGTCGTGGTCGGTGTCGGCCCGCGGACGATCGGCCGCCAGCACGCGTACGCGGTCGGCCGCGCGGTCGCGCCGCTGGTGCGCTGGCTGGGCCGCGCGCTCAACCCGCTGGCCTCGCTGCTGATCCTGATCGGCAACGCGGTCACCCCCGGCAAGGGCTTCCGTGAGGGGCCGTTCGCGACCCAGGTGGAGCTGCGGGAGCTGGTCGACCTGGCCGAGCAGCGCGGCGTGGTGGAGCACGGCGAGCGTCAGATGATCCACTCGGTCTTCGCGCTCGGCGACACCATCGCCCGCGAGGTGATGGTTCCGCGTACCGAGATGGTGTGGATCGAGGAACGCAAGACGCTCGCGCAGGCGCTGGCGTTGTTCCTGCGCTCCGGGTTCTCCCGCATCCCGGTGATCGGCGAGAACGTCGACGACGTGCTCGGTGTGCTCTACCTCAAGGACCTGATCCGGCGGGTGCAGGGCGACCAGGCCGCACGGCAGATGCCGGTGGCCGAGCTGATGCGCCCGGCCACGTTCGTGCCGGAGTCCAAGCCGGTGGACGACCTGCTCTCCGAGATGCAGGCGGCCCGCAACCACCTGGTCATCGTGGTCGACGAGTACGGCGGCACCGGCGGGCTGGTCACCATCGAGGACATCCTGGAGGAGATCGTCGGGGAGATCACCGACGAGTACGATGTCGAGCGCCCGCCGGTCGAGCACCTGCCGGACGGGGCCGTGCGGGTGACCGCGCGGCTGCCGGTGGAGAATCTGGGCGAGCTGTTCGACACCGAGCTGCCCACCGACGAGGTGGAGACGGTCGGTGGCCTGCTCGCCCAGGCGCTCGGCCGGGTGCCCATCCCGGGCGCCGAGGCCGAGGTGGCCGGCCTGCGGCTGGTGGCCGAGGGCACGACCGGCCGGCGCAACCGGATAGACACGGTTCTGGTGAGCCGGGTCGACCGGGGTGACGCGCCGGACGGCACCAACCGAAGCGATCCGCCCGATTCCCGTGGCGACAACAACCGTTCCGAGGAGAGGCAACCCGCCGATGCCTGAGTCACCCGCCGTACCGGCCGCCATGCCCACCCCCGCCGACCCGGCCGAGCTGAGCGCCGAGGACGCCAAGCTGGTCGTCCTGGCCCGGGGGGCGCGGAGCCGGGTGGCGGCCGTGGAGGGCGCCGCGGTCCGCGACCAGGACGGCCGGACGTACGCGGCGGCGAGCGTGGCGCTGCCGTCGCTGACCCTGACCGCGCTCCAGCTCGCTGTCGCCTCGGCGGTGGCGGCGGGCGCGAGCCGGCTGGAGGCCGCTGTGGTGGTGACCGAGGCGTCGACGCTGGACGGGGCCGGGCACGCCGCGGTGCGTGACCTCTCCGCCGACGCGCCGGTCCACGTGGCCGCGCCGGACGGCACCGTCCTCGGCACGGTGGTCGAGTGACCACGCCCGAGGCGCGCCCCTACCGGGCCGGTTTCGCCTGTTTCGTCGGGCGGCCGAACGCCGGCAAGTCGACGCTCACCAACGCGATCGTCGGCACCAAGATCGCGATCACCTCGAACAAGCCGCAGACCACCCGGCACATCATCCGGGCGGTGCTGCACCGGCCGGACTCGCAGCTCGTACTCGTCGACACCCCGGGTCTGCACCGGCCCCGCACGCTGCTCGGCGAGCGCCTCAACGACCTGGTCCGGGAGACCTGGAGCGAGGTCGACGTGATCGGCCTGTGCGTACCGGCGAACGAGCCGGTCGGCCGGGGCGACCGCTTCATCACCGGCGAGCTGGCCAGCCTCAAGGCGACAGTGCTGGCGGTGGTCACCAAGACCGACCTGGTCGACAAGAAGCGGCTGGCCGAGCAGTTGCTCGCGGTGAGCGAGCTGGGCGAGTTCGCCGACGTGGTGCCGGTCAGCGCGGTCTCCGGCCATCAGGTCGACACGCTCGTCGACGTGATGACCGGCTACCTGCCGCCCTCGCCGCAGCTCTACCCGGACGACATGCTCACCGACGACCCGGAGCAGGTGCTCGTGGCGGAGTTGGTCCGCGAGGCGGCGCTGGAGGGCGTACGCGACGAGCTGCCGCACTCCATCGCCGTGGTGGTCGAGGAGATGATCCCGGAGGGCAACCTCACCAAGATCTACGCCGACGTGTACGTGGAGCGTTCGAGCCAGAAGGCCATCGTCATCGGCCACCGGGGCAGCCGCCTCAAGCACGTGGGCACCACCGCCCGGCGGCAGATCGAGGAGCTGCTCGGCACCCGGGTCTACCTCGACCTGCACGTACGGGTGGCGAAGGACTGGCAGCGCGACCCGAAGCAGTTGCGCAAGCTGGGCTTCTGACAGGCGGCCGGGGCGGGCCCCGGGGGTCGGTGATCAGGATCAGCCAGACCTATGGGACATCTCACTTTCCATAGGTGTTCTTGGCTGTTTCACAGCGTCCCGGAGCAGGGTAGGGACCATTGTCTCTGCCCCCGGACCCGCCGTGAGCTGATGCGAAACCGCTATCTGGACCTGCTCCGCTTCCTGGCCATCCTGCGAGTCGTCACCTACCACGTCACCGGCTACGCCACGCTCACGCTGGTGTTTCCGGCGATGTCGGTGATGTTCGCCCTGGCCGGGTCGCTGATGGCGGCGTCACTCGACCGCAGCGGGGTACGCGCGGTCGGGCGCCGGCTGCGCCGCCTCCTGCCGTCGCTGTGGGTGGTGGCCGCGGTCTTCGTGCCGGCCATGCTGCTCACCGGGCTGACGTTCAGCCCGAAGGTGCTGCTCTGGCTCTTCCCGATCAGCGACCCGCCGGCCAACTACTGGGGTGGGCTGGCGCTCAGCCCCATCTGGTACCTGCGGGACTACCTGTGGTTCGTGCTCGCCTCGCCGTTCGTGCTCTGGCTGTTCCGCCGGGCTCCGCTGCCCACGCTCGCCGCCCCGTACCTGCTGCTGGTCGCGATCGAGATCGGCGTCCTGGCGAACCCACCGACGGTGCTGCGCGAGTTCGGCCTCTACTTCGGCGCCTGGCTGCTCGGCTTCGCCCACCACGACGGGCTGCTGCGCCGGATGCGCAACCGGGTGCTGCTGCCGGTGGCCGCCGTGGTCGGCGCCGCCGGGCTGGTCTGGATCGTCACCCATCCGGGTCCGCGCGGATTCGACATCAACGACATCCCGCTGGGCAACGCGCTCTGGTCGGCCGCGTTCATCCTGGTGGCGATCGGCCGGGCACCGGCCGGGGTGACCTGGGTCGACCGCGTGCCGGCGATCGGCCGGGCGGTGACGGTGGTGAACCGTCGTGCGCTGACGATCTACCTCTGGCACATGCCGTTCGTGGTGCTCCTCACCCCGCTCGTCGGCCTGGTCGGCTGGTCGCCGCGCGACCCGGTGGGCCTGTGGCTGCGGGTGGGGCTGGTCTTCGCGCTCGTCGGCGTGGTGACGCTTCTGGTCGGCTGGGTCGAGGACGTCGCAGCCCGGCGTACCCCCGAACTGGTCCCCGGCAAGCCGCGGCGGACCGTGGCCGACCGGGCGGCGGCCGCCCCGGCCAGCCCGGCCCCCGCCGGGGCGGAGGACGCGCTGGTGAGCGTCGGGGCGCGGGTGCCGGCGCCGCGCCGCCCGGCCGAGGACCCCGGCCGGGGCGACGGCGTCCGGGCGGCCCGGCGGGACACGCCCGGCGGCGACTGAGTGGCCACCGGGCGCGGCCCGACTGAGTGCGCCGTCCGCTCAGCGGGTGCTGACCGTGACGTTGCCGCTGGTGGCGGACGCTTCGAGCTGCACCGACGCGGTCGGGTCGTCGGTGACGCGCACGTCGGTGTCGCCGGACGTCGCGGTGGCGCGCACCCGGTAGCGGCCCGCCGGCACGGCCAGGTCCACGTCTCCGCTCGTGGCGTGCACCCGGGCCGGTGCCGGCTGGTCCAGCTCGACGACGATGTTGCCGGACGTGGTCTCGGCGTCGATCGCGGAGGCGAGCCGGCGGGCCTCGATGTCACCGGAGCGGGCACGCAGCCGCACCGGGCCGGCCGCCTCGACGACCCGGATGTTGCCCGACGTGGTGGAGGCGCGGACCTCGCCGGTGGCGCCCCTGATGGTCAGGTCGCCGGAGCTGAGCGTGAACTCCACCGCGCCGACGTCGCTGAGGTCGACGTTGCCCGAGCCGGTGCCGCCGTGCACCACCACGCCGGGCGGCGCGGTCACCTCCCAGGAGATGCTGCACCGGTGCCCGCAGTCGGTGGGCAGGACGAGTTCGTCTCCCTTGATCTCGTACCGGCTGGTCGGCTCGTCGCCCTGGTAGCGGACCACGCGCTTGATGCGTACCTGGTCGGCGGGGCCGTTCGCCCGGACCACGACGTCGCCGGCGCCGTCGTCGTCCACGGTGATCTTCGTGATCTTCGTCCGCTCGGTCTGGTCGAAGTCGAGGCGGCGGAACGAGAGGGTGTCACACCCGGCGAGGACGATGAGGGCGGTGGCCGCGGTGGCGGCCACCACGCCACGTAGCCGGAAAGCGCCACGTAGCCGGAAAGCGCTGCGTAGCCGGGGGGCGGTGCGGAGCGAAGCCATGGCCAGCACACTAGGTCCGGCCCGACGCCCGGCACATCGGGGATCGCCCGACCGTCCACCCCGAGCCGACCCTGAGATCGCACCCGGAGGGAGAATGGCCTGATGGCCGGGTACCGCCGACAGCTCTACCGCGACGACGCGGTGGTGCTGCGTGTGCAGAAGCTGGGCGAGTCCGACCGCATCATCACGCTGTTCACCCGCCGGCACGGGCGGCTGCGCGCGGTGGCCCGGGGCGTGCGGCGCACCACGAGCCGGTTCGGCGCGCGGCTGGAGCCGTTCGGGCATGTCGACCTTCAGCTCGCCGGTGATCCCAAGGGCAACCAGGGCAGCTCGCTGCACACCGTCAGCCAGGTCGAGGCGATCGAGCTGTACGGCAAGCGGTTCCTCGGCGACTACCCCCGCTACACAGCGGCCAGTGCGATCGCCGAGACCGCCGAGCGACTCACCCCGGTCGAGCGCGAGCCGTCGCTGCGGCTGTTCCAGCTCACCCTCGGCGCGATGAAGTCGCTGGCCCGGGGCGAACACGCCACCACGCTGGTGCTCGACGCGTACCTGCTGCGCGGCATGGCGTTCGCCGGCTGGGCGCCGGCGCTCGTCGCCTGTGCGGTGTGCGGCGAGCCGGGCCGGCACCGCGCGTTCTCCGTACCGGCCGGCGGCGCCGTCTGCCCGGACTGCCGGCCCCCCGGCGCCGCCCACCCCGCGCCCGCCACGCTGGAGCTGATGTCCGCGCTGACCTCCGGCGACTGGGGGTACGCCGACGCCGCCGAGACCGGCGTACGCCGGGAGTGCAGCGGACTGGTCGCGGCGCACCTCCAGTGGCATCTGGAGCGCGCGCTACGCTCGCTGCCGCTGGTCGACCGGGGTGCCCCGGCGGCCGGCGCGGTCCCGTCGCCGCCCGGCGGTGCGGGGCCGGATGTGGTCCCGCCGCGCTCCGGCGCCGGGCCCGTCGCCGGAGTGAACAGGGAGATGACCGAGTGATCCGATCGACGAGGGCGACCCGCCGCGAGCCGGTGCCGCCGACCCCGCACCCCTCCGGCGCCCGTCCGCCGGCGCTGCCGCCCGCCGCGGTGCCCCGGCACGTCGCCATCGTGATGGACGGCAACGGCCGCTGGGCCAAGGAGCGCGGGCTGCCCCGCACCAAGGGGCACGAGCAGGGCGAGCACAGCCTGTTCGACGCCGTCGAGGGCGCGATCGAGATGGGGATCCCCTACCTGTCGGCGTACGCGTTCTCCACCGAGAACTGGCGGCGCTCGCCGGACGAGGTCCGCTTCCTGATGGGCTTCAACAGGGACGTCATCCGCCGCCGCCGCGACCAGCTCGTCGACCTGGGCGTCCGGGTGGTCTGGTCGGGCCGTGCCGGCCGGCTGTGGAAGAGCGTCATCTCCGAGTTGCAGACCGCCGAGGAGATGTCGCGCGGCAACTCGACGCTGACGCTGCAGTTCTGCGTCAACTACGGCGGCCAGGCGGAGATCGCCGACGCCGCCGCCGGGATCGCCCGCGACGTCGCGGCCGGCCGGCTCGACCCGGCCAAGGTGAACGAGAAGACGGTGGCGCGCTACCTCTACCACCCCGAGGTGCCCGAGGTCGACCTGTTCCTGCGCCCCTCCGGCGAGCAGCGCATCTCCAACTTCCTGCTCTGGCAGACCGCGTACGCCGAGCTGGTCTACCTGGACACGCTCTGGCCCGACTTCGACCGCCGCCACCTCTGGTACGCCTGCGAGCTGTACGCCCAGCGCGACCGCCGCTTCGGCGGCGCCCTGCCCAACCCGGTCGCCCCGGGCGCCTGAGGTCACGCTTACCGACGGGCCGCGCTGGGTACCGATACCTCCAGACAGCAAACGCGGAGGTGAACCACATGATTCAGAAGCGGATCGCGCAGTGGGCGGTCATGGCGGTCGCCGTGCCGCTGGCGGCGGCCGGCGCGCGCCGGCTCAGCCACACCCTGGAGGCCCGTCGTGGCCCGTCCGGGGTGAGCCGTCTGCTGACCAAGGGCGCCGACCTGATCCGGCCGCAGAAGGCCAGGCGTCGCCGGTTCTTCTGACCGCGACGTCCGGCCCGACCGTGACGCCCCGCATCCGGCTTTCCCGCCGGGCGCGGGGCGTTCCGCTCTACGATCGGCGCAGGGCGCGCCGCCGGGTGCGCGCCCGCCACGGGGGTGGAGGATGCGCGATCTCCGGTACGAGATGACTGCTGCCCTGGCCGCCGCCGACCTGGTGGAGCCGGCCCGCCGGGACGCGGTGGCCGCACTGTGCGCCGACGTCGCCCAGCGGTGGTGCGCCGACCTCGGGCACACCCCGGCGGTCCGCTCCGGTGAGATCGGCGAACTGGCGTCGGGTGAGCCGGCCGCCGGCTGGGCGCCCGACCCGGACGGTCAGCGGGCCTGGTGAACCGTCCGGCGGGGCTGTCTGCGCGGCTCACGCCTCCACTTCGGAGCGGTCGCCCGCCCAGAGGGTGTGGAACGAGCCGGCCCGGTCCACCCGGTGGTAGGTGTGCGCGCCGAAGTCGTCCCGCAGGCCCTGGATCAGCGCGGCCGGCAGCCGCTGCGCCCGCAGCGCGTCGAAGTAGGCCAGCGACGACCCGAAGGCCGGGGCCGGCACGCCCGCCCGGGCCGCGTCGGCCACCACCCGTCGCCAGGCCGGTACGCCGTCGCTGACCCGCTCGGCGAACCACGGCGCGACGAGCAGCGTCGACAGGTCCGGCTCCGCGTCGTACGCCTCCCGGATCCGGTCCAGGAAACCGGCCCGGATGATGCAGCCGCCCCGCCAGATGGTGGCCGTACCGCCCAGGTCGATGTCCCAGTCGTACTCCCGGCTGCCGGCCCGGATGTGGTCGAACCCCTGCGCGTACGCGACGATCTTGCTGGCGAGCAGTGCGCGGCGCACGTCCTCGACGAACGCGTCCCGGTCGTCCACCTGCCACTTGTCGCCCGCGTCGGCGAACACCCGGCGGGCTGCCTCGCGCTGGTCGGCGTGCCCGGACAGCGACCGCGCGAATGTGGCCTCGGCGATGCCGGTGATCGGGATGCCGAGGTCGAGCGCGCTCTGCACGGTCCAGCGGCCGGTGCCCTTCTGCTCGGCCTGGTCGAGCACGATGTCCACGAACGCCTGGCCGGTGGCCGCGTCGGTGTGGCCGAGCACGTCGGCGGTGATCTCGATGAGGAACGACCCCAGCTCGCCGCCGTTCCACTCCCGGAAGATCTCCGCGATCTCCGCCGGGCTCGCCGACAGACCGGCCCGCAACAGGTCGTACGCCTCGGCGATGAGCTGCATGTCGGCGTACTCGATGCCGTTGTGGACCATCTTCACGAAGTGGCCCGCGCCGTCCGGCCCGATGTGCCGGCAGCAGGGCTCACCGTCCACCTGCGCGGCGATCTTCTCGAAGATCGGCCCGAGCTTGCGGTACGACTCGGCCGACCCGCCGGGCATGATGCTCGGACCGAGCAGCGCGCCCTCCTCGCCGCCGGACACTCCGGTGCCGACGAAGTGCAGCCCGTGCGCGCGCAGCGCCTCCTCCCGGCGGCGGGTGTCGGCGAAGTGCGCGTTGCCGCAGTCGACGACGATGTCGCCCTCCTCCAGCAGCGGGACCAGTTCGTCGATCACCGCGTCGGTGGGCGCGCCGGCCTTCACCATCACGATCACCGCGCGGGGCCGCTCCAGCGAGCCGACGAAGTCCGCGAGCGACTCCGACGGCACGAACGTGCCCTCGTCACCGTGCTCGGCGACCAGGCTGCGGGTACGTTCCGGCGATCGGTTGTGCACCGCCACGGCGAAGCCGTTGCGGGCCAGGTTCCGGGCCAGGTTGCGGCCCATCACCGCCAGACCGGTGACCCCGATCTGCGCCGTCGCCTGCTCAGCCATGCGTACCGCCACCTCTCGTCCGTGCTGCCGTGTTGCGACCGTATCGCGGTCGCCGGGGCGACGGGCCGGGACGTCGACGGCGGGTGAGGGGGCGGTGGCCGTGCGTCTCAGCCCTCGGCGAGACGCGCCTCGACGTGCGCCACCTTCGCGGTCAACGCGTCGGTCACGCCGGGGCGCACGTCGGCCTTGAGCACCAGGCTGACCCGTGGCGCCTGCGCCGCGACGATGTCCACGGCCCGCTTCACCACCGCCATCACCTCGTCCCACTCGCCCTCGACGGTGGTGAACATGGCGTCGGTCCGGTTCGGCAGGCCGGACTCGCGGACCACCCGGATGGCGTCGGCGACCAGGTCGCCCGTGGACTCACCCACGCCGAGCGGGGTGATCGAGAACGCGATCAGCATGCCGACGATGCCAGTAATTCGGGTGCGCGGCGCGCGGGCGTCACGGTAGCCTTCGGGCATGCGTAACTGACGCCCTTCCTCCGAGCCCGGTCCACGCCGCAGATGCCGTGGACCGGTCCTGCTCCGGGCGTCCGTATCCCTCCCGCCGCCATCGGTCGCGGTGTCTGTCGTGGTCGGATCGCACCGGGGCACCGCCCGGCGCGTCCCTGGTCGGCGCGCCCGACAGACAGGAGGCCCATGGATGCCCGCGAAGCGTAGCCCGAAGAAGTCCCGCAAGCCGTCGCCGTCGCTGCTGGAGGTGACGCCGGCGGACCTCGACGCGCTCACCGTCGCGCCGTCGACGCCGGTGGCCCTGCCTCAAGGCTCGGACACCCCGACGCCGCCGAGGTCCGGCCCGCCCGCGGGCCGCGACGCCCGGACGGTCGGCCGCGGTCAGCGCGCCGGTCAGACCCGTTTCTACGCCTTCCGCCGAAGCTGACCCACCCACCCTCGCTCGGTCGACCATGAGGTTGGCGGCGACGGAACGCACAGCCAACGCCGTCAACTTCATGGTCAACAGGCGGGGCGGCGGGGGTGTCCCTATGGGTTTCGTCAAGCGGGGACGGGGCTGGTTGGGCGTGGTTGGTAGGGGATCTTGCCGCGGAGCATGGCGAGCAGGACGTCGCAGCGGTGTCGGGCGAGGCAGATGAGGGCGGCGTTGTGGCGTTTGCCTTCGGCGCGTTTGCGGTCGTAGTAGGCGCGCTGGTGGGGTCGGCTAGGGACGCGAACGCGGCGAGGAAGAAGGCTCGTCTGAGGTTCTTGTTGCCGCCTCGGGGTGGGTGTTCGCCGCGGATGCTGCTGCCGGATCGTCGGGTCACCGGCGTGAGGCTGGCGCTGGCGGCGAGGTGTCCGGGGGTGGGGAAGGCGGTGCCGTCGCCGACTTCGAGCAGGATCCGGGCGGCGGTCCTGACGCCGATGCCGGGCATCGAGGCCAGGACCGAGGCAAGAGGGTGGGGTGCGCATCAAGCATCCTCTCGACCTCGCCGGCGACCTGGTCACGTTGTCGCAGGATGTCGCGGAGGCTGTCGGCGAGGCGGGGCAGGATCGTCTCCGCAGCCTGGGTGCCGGGAACGGTGACGGTCTGCTCGTCGAGGGCGGTCATGATCTGTGCCGGCCCGGGCAAAACGTTGCGCCCGTCGGCAGGGATCGGAAATGAGGCAGCTCGGTCGAAGCGTTGAAATTAGCTTCAGCCGAGCTGCCTCACTTGGTGAATGTGCCGCGCTCAGGAAACGGTGCAGTAGGGCTTCCCTGAACTGAGGGAGCAATTCGCGTTCGACCCGTCGGGAATCTTGACCCAGCGGAATGCCGGCACGTCATAGGTCTTCGGGGCCTGCGTACCGATCTTCACTCGATATGGCGACTCAATCATGAATGCGTCGGTGTCGAAGTTCGATCCACGGATCTGGTCATCGGCCTTGCCCGACGGCAGCCGCCACGTAGTGCAGGCGTACGAGGGGCCCGCGCCAGTGCTGAGCCAGGTTCCGCATGAGGTCGAGCCGCCGCCGAGATCGGCGATCTTCACGGTGTAGGTCGACGACAGGTTGTTGGTGATGTCGCCGTCGAAGACGCCCAACGGCTGGACGGATTCGCTGCCCGCCTCGGGCGCCTTGGTGTTGTCGGCTTGAGCGGGCGCGGCCGCCGTGAGTGACGCCGCCGTGAGGGCCGCGATGCTCAGGAAAGCGCGCGTTTTGATTGAACTTCTGAACACAATGCCCCGTTTCTACCAATCGAACAACAACATTCAGCTTGTAGCAGGGAAACCTTGTCATAGCTACGGCTGTCCGTCAACCTCGGTCAAAGTCCGAAACTGCGGCGGGAGTTCATCTGGACTTGCCGCACCGGCGCACGAGGTGCGGACCTGCTATGCGTGTGCAGCCGCTACCTGCTTATATTGATGAGTCCTGTTTCCATGACCCGCTCCTCGCGCCGTGGGCCGGCAGAATCACCCCGTGAGGGGGCGCAAGGTCCCCAGAAGGGCGCTGACCGTCAGCGCTGCGGCTACCGACAGCGCAGCCGAGATGATCAGTAGTGCGTCCGCGAGCACGAAGCGCTGCCGGCGGGCTGTCGTGCGGGGGACATCGGCATTGAACCCGCGCGCATCCATCGCCACGGCCAGCCGCGTTCCCCGGCGGATCGCACCGACCAGCAGGGCGAACGTCGTCGACCCGAACAGCCTCAGCTTCGCCAGCGGGTTACGCCCTGCGTCCACGCCACGCGCGCGGCGCGCCATGCTGATCATCTGCCACTCCTGCATCAGGAGGGGCACCAGTCGAAAGGCCGCCAAGGAGCCGAGAGCGAATCGGGCTGGCATCTTCGCGTTCTGGATGAGCGCGTCGGTCAGGTCGGTGGCATCGGTGGTGGCGAAGACGATGATCCCCGGTAGCGCCACGGCCAGCAGCCTGAGTACCAGGCCGAACGCCGTCATCAACACGCTGGAGGTGATCGGGATCGGACCGGCCTCCAGCAGAACCTGACCGGGCCGCTCTGCGGTGAAGAGCACCAGGGTGACGAGAATGCCAGCGCTGCTGGCCAGCAGCGGCCAGGCCCGCCGGGCCAACACCCGGAAGCGGACACCGAACAGTGGCAACACCGCCAACTCGACGGCGAGGGCGAGGGCCGGGGCGACCGGGTCCAGCGTCGCCAGCAGGCCGATCGAAAAGACCAGTGCGGCGGCCAGCTTCGCCACTGGATTGCGGCGCGCCAGCGGGGCGTTCGGGGCCGCGACCGGCTCGATGTCGATCATGGGCGGCGCTCCAGCGTGACCGTGCGATCGACCAGGGCGGCGACGAATTCCGCGTCGTGGGTGACCGTGAGGACGCCGTGGCCGGCGTCACGCAGTTCGGCGAAGAGGTCGACCAGCGCCAGCCAGGTCCGCCGGTCCTGGCCAAAGGTCGGCTCGTCGCAGATGATCAGGCGGGGCGCGGTGGCCAGGGCGGTCGCGACGCTCAGCCGCCGCGCTTCGCCTCCGGAGAGGGTGTACGGGTTGGCGCCCGCCAAATGGCTCAGGCCCAGCCGTTCGAGCAGGGCGTCCACGGTGGCCCGGACCGCCTGCTCGGACTGGCCGGTGCGGCGCGGCCCGAGCGCCAGTTCGTCGCGGACCGTGCCGGTGACGAACTGGTGCTCCGGATCCTGGAAGACCGTACCGATCCGGCCGGCCAGCGCGGGTGCCCGCCAGCGGTGCGGGGGAGTGCGCGCGTCCCGCCCGGCCAGGTCGGGCGATGCGGTGACCGCCCCGGTGCCGGGGCGTAGCAGGCCGCCCAGGAGCAGTGCCAACGTAGACTTGCCGGCGCCGTTCGGGCCGAGAACGGCGAGCGCCTCGCCGGCGCGTACCTCGAGGTCGGTGGGGGCCAGGCGGGGCGGAAGGCCGAGCCGGCGGGCGGCGATTAGCAGTTCTGCGGCCGGGCCACCCGCCGGCCGGCGTGGCGCGGCGTGGCCCGGCACCCAGACGCCCTCAGCGGCGAGCGCGTCGCCGTGCCGGGCGAATACTTCGGCCGGCGGTCCGTCAGCTCGGATTTCGCCATCGGCCGCCAGCACGACCGCCCGGTCGACCAGCGGCAGCGCCTCGGCAACCCTGTGCTCAACCAGGATCAGCGTGGTGTCGTCGGCTATGGCGCGGCTGAGGGCGGTGCGGATCAGTTCCGCGCCGGCCGGGTCGAGGTTGGCGGTGGGCTCGTCGAGCAACATCAGCTCCGGCCGGAGGGCGAGTGCCCCGGCCAGGGCCAACCGCTGCTGCTCGCCGCCGGAGAGCGCGGCGGTGGGCCGGTCCCGGTGGTACGGGAAGCCGACCCGGCGTAGCGCCTCGTCCACCCGGGGCCAGATCTCCTCGGCGGGTATGCCCCGGTTCTCCAGCCCGAAGGCGACGTCATCGCCGCTGCGGGCCATTACCAGCTGGCTTTCTGGATCCTGGAAAACAACGCCGACCCGTTCCTGGGTCTTCCGCGGCGCGAGCCCGTCGACGGTGACCGTGCCCTCCTGCTCGCCGGAGTCTTCGGCGAGCAGGCCGGCGATGGCGGCGAGCAGGGTGCTCTTGCCCGCCCCAGAGGGGCCGAGCAACAGCACTCGCTCCCCGCGTTCGATGCGCAGGTCCACCTCGCGCAGCGCCCAGCGTTTACGCCCGGCGTGCCGCCAGCCGAAACGCCGTAATTCCACGGCACCCATTCCTGAGTCCCCTTCCGGAGGGTCCACCGGGTCCACGACCAGGGACCGCACGGTCCGGTCCCGAGATCGTGGTGTGCGTCAGGGGTCAGACGGAGGCGCGTTCCCGGCCAGCCGGGAAGCGGTCGAGGACGCCCGTGCCGGCCAGTGCGCGGGTCAGGGCGACGCCGCCCAGACCCGCCACGACGAGGCAGCTCAGCACGCCGATCGCCATGTAGGGCAGACGGAAGGTGAGCCAGCTCGTCGTCGGGTAGTAGAGCAGCGCGTCGAAGAGCGTGGCCGCAAGCCCGCCAACCGCCCCCGCCAGGGCTGCCGTCATGGGGCCATAGGACCGGTACCGGGACGTGGCGAAACCCAGTTCGACGCCGGCGCCTTGGACCGCGCCCTGAAGAATGGCCATTGCCCCGTACGGTGAACCGAGCAGTACCGACACGGCTGCGGCGGCGGTTTCGGTGAAGAGCGCTGCCCCTGCCCTGCGGATGATCAATGCGCTGAGCACACTCGGTACCAGCCATACGCCATACATGATCGACTGTAGTGGGGCGAAGAACGCGAATGGCCCCTCGGTGCCCTTCCAGATGAGATTCCAGACCTGGAACACGACGCCGAAGGCGACTGCGACAACCGCAGCGACCACGATATCGAGGGTGCGCCATTGCCTGTTCGTAGTGTTGTTGTCCATCGGTGCTCCCAGTTCCTCAAGGTGAACCAGGAGAAGACGCACGCCGCGCCCGGTGGTCACCGGACGGCGACGCGGCTGGAGGTCGACCGAACTCCCTGCGCTGGCATTACCCAGATCAGGTTCGAGGGTCTGCGGGCACCGGCCCGCACTCTCAGCGCTGTGCGCTCCCCTGTCGGATGTGAAGTTGTCTCGTCGCAGACGCTAGCACCGACCACGGGCCCCGGCCCAGCAGGGCGAGTGTCGGTATGGTGGCGATCATGCTGGTGGATGCGCGGGGACTGACGTTCGAGGTACGCGCCGGCGGCCCCGAGGACGGTGACCCGGTCCTGTTGCTGCACGGCTTCCCGCAGCACTCCGGTGAGTGGGACGCGGTCACGCCCGCGCTGCACGCCGCCGGGCTGCGCACGTACGCGCTCGACCAGCGCGGCTATTCGCCCGGCGCGCGTCCGGCGGACGTCGGGGCGTACCGGATTCCGGAGCTGGTGGCCGACGCGGCCGCGGTGCTGGACGCGCTCGGGGTGACCGGCGCGCACGTGGTCGGCCACGACTGGGGCGCGATCGTGGCGTGGGGGCTGGCGGCGGCGCACCCGGAGCGGGTGCGGACGCTGACCGCGGTGTCGGTGCCGCACCCGGCCGCGATGGGGCACGCGCTCGCCACCGACCCGCGGCAGAAGGTCAAGTCCGCCTACATCGCGTTGTTCCGCAAGCCCGGTACGGCGGAGAAGGTGCTGCTGGCGTGGAACGGCGCCACGCTGCGCAAGCTGCTGAGCGGAGTGGGTGACGCCGACGTGGTGGCCCGGTACGCCGAGCCGATGCGCGAGCCGGGCGCGTTGACGGCGGCGCTGAACTGGTACCGCGCGATGACCGGTGCGGACATGAAGGCGGTCGCCCCGGTCGGGGTGCCGACCACGTTCGTGTGGAGCGACAAGGACGTGGCGATCGGCCGGACGGCCGCGCAGGCATGCGCCGCGCACGTCACCGGTGACTACCGGTTCGTGACGCTGTCCGGCGTCAGCCACTGGATCCCGGACGAGGCGCCCGGCCCGCTGGCCGAGGCGATCCTCGCCCGGTGCGCGGGAACGGAGGAGGCATGACGGTGAGCGCCGAGGCGTACCTGGCGGTGGTGACCGAGACGATCGGCCGGGTCGCCGCCGAGCAGCGGCAGAACGTGGCCGACGCGGCCGACCTGATCGCGGCGGCGCTGCGCGCCGACGGTGTGGTGCACGCGTTCGGCACCGGGCACTCCGAGGCGCTGGCCATGGAGATCGCCGGCCGGGCCGGCGGGCTGGTGCCCACCAACCGGATCGCGCTGCGTGACCTGGTGCTGATCGGCGGCGACCCGGCCGACGTGCTCGGCCCGAAGCTGGAACGCGACCCGGCGGTGGCGCACCGCCTCTACGAGCTGGCGCCGATCCGGCCGCAGGACGTGTTCGTGCTGGCCTCGAACTCGGGCGTGAACGGGGCGATGGTCGAGTTCGCGTCCATCGTGAAGGAACGCGGGCACGGCCTGGTGGCGATCACGTCGGCACAGCACTCGGCGCGGATGACCTCGCGGCACCCGTCCGGCCGCAAGCTCGCCGACTTCGCCGACGTGGTGCTGGACAACGGCGCCCCGTACGGCGACGCCACGCTGCCGCTGCCGGGCGGCGGCGCGGTCGGCGCGGTCTCCTCGATCACCGCGGCGCTGCTCGCCCAGCAGATCGTTGCCGAGGTGGTGGCCCGGCTGGTCGCGGCGGGGCAGCGCCCGCCGGTCTACCTGTCCGCGAACATCACCGGCGGCGACGAGCACAACGCCGAACTGGAGGCACGGTACGCGGGCCGGATCCGCCGCGGTTCCTGAACCGGTTTCGTGATCATCCGTACGGGGCACAGGCGGTCCTGCCGGTGGGCGTTCACCCGCCGGCCGTGCCGTCTCCCGGGGAGGTCCGCGAGTGTCCAAGGAATCCGAGAAGCAGCGCTGGCAGCGCAACTTCGCCGATCTGTTGCAGGAGCTGCGGGTCGCGCAGACCGGCGTGCAGATCCTCTTCGCCTTCCTGCTGACGCTGCCGTTCAGCAACGGGTTCGGCCGGACCACGGAGTTCCAGCGCGACGTCTACATCGTGGCGCTGCTGACCGCCGCCGCGTCCGCCGCGATGATCATTTCTCCGGTCGCGTTCCACCGGGCGCTGTTCCGGCAGGGGCGTAAGCCGGAGCTGGTCCGGTTCGCCCACCGGATGGCCACCGGCGGCCTGTTCTTCATGCTGATCGCGATGGTCAGCTCGGTCCTGCTGGTCACCGACTTCGTGCTGGACCGGCCGATCGCGTTCCTGCTCAGCGCGCTCACCGGCCTCTGGTTCCTGATCTTCTGGGCCATCCTGCCGTTCAGCCGGCGCAACTGGGGTGAGGACGACATCGACGACGAGGACGACAACCCGCAGACGCTCACCGACTGACCGTCCGCCAAATCGGACGTGCACGCAGCGCTACCCCTGGGTAACACCCGGGGGTAGCGTCGTTTTCGTCGAACGCGTCGACGCAGCCGGACCGACGAGGAGGCAGCCGTGACCACGACACAGAACAGCCGGCCCGAGTCACCAGACGGCGCGGGGCCGCTGCCCGCCGAGGCGGGCCAGGTCTCCGAGAAGGAGGCCCGGCAGGTCGCCGAGGCCGCCCGCGAGTCGGCCTGGGACCGGCCCAGCTTCGGCAAGGAACTGTTCCTCGGCCGCTTCCGGCTCGACCTGATCGACCCGTGGCCCCGCCCCGATCCGGCCGAGGTGGCCCGCGCCGACGAGTTCCTCGGCTCGCTGCGCGCGTACCTGACGTCCGAGGTGGACGGCGAGGCGATCGAGCGGGACGCGCGCATCCCCGACGAGGTGTTCCACGGCCTGGCCGGGCTCGGCACGTTCGGCATGAAGATCGACCGTAAGTACGGCGGGCTGGGGCTGAGCAACCTGCACTACTGCCGGGCGCTGATGCTCGTCGGCTCGGTGAACCCGGCGGTCAGCGCGCTGCTCTCCGCGCACCAGTCGATCGGCGTGCCGCAGCCGCTGAAGATGTTCGGCACGCCCGAGCAGAAGGAACGGTTCCTGCCCCGGCTCGCCGCCGGTGAGGTCTCCGCGTTCCTGCTCACCGAGCCGGACGTCGGCTCCGACCCGGCCCGGCTCGCCACCACCGCCGAGCCGACCGCCGACGGCACCGGCTACCGGCTCAACGGGGTGAAGCTCTGGGCCACGAACGGCACGCTCGCCACGCTGCTGGTGGTGATGGCCCGGGTGCCGGCCGGCGAGGGGCGGCGCGGCGGCATCACCGCGTTCGTGGTGGAGGGCGACAGCGACGGCATCACCGTGGAGCGGCGCAACTCCTTCGTCGGGTTGCGCGGCCTGGAGAACAGCCTCACCCGGTTCCACGACGTGTTCGTGCCGAAGGAGAACGTGATCGGCGGTGAGGGCAAGGGCCTCAAGATCGCGCTGACCACGTTGAACACCGGCCGGCTCTCGCTGCCTGCCATGTGCGTCGGCGCCGGGAAGTGGGCGCTCAACGTGGCCCGCGAGTGGGCGGCGGACCGGGTCCAGTGGGGCCGCCCGGTGGGCGAGCACGAGGCGGTGGCGAAGAAGCTGGCCTTCATCGCCGCCACCACGTACGGCATGGAGTCCATGCTCGACCTGTCCTGCATGCTCGCCGACGACGACCGCAACGACATCCGGATCGAGGCGGCGCTGGTCAAGCTCTACGCCAGCGAGATGGCCTGGCGGATCGCCGACGAGCTGATCCAGATCCGCGGTGGCCGCGGCTACGAGACGGCCGACTCGCTCGCCGCCCGGGGGGAACGGCCGGCCGCTGTCGAGCAGCTCCTGCGCGACCTGCGGATCAACCGGATCTTCGAGGGCTCCACCGAGATCATGCACCTGCTGATCGCCCGCGAGGCGGTCGACGCGCACCTGTCCGTCGCGGGCGACATCATCGACCCCGACGCCGGGCTGGGCCGCAAGGCGAAGGCGGGCGCGCGGGCCGGCGCCTTCTACGCGAGGTGGCTGCCCACGCTCGCCGTCGGGAAGGGGCAGACGCCCGGGGCGTACCAGGAGTTCGGGCCGCTGGCCGGGCACCTGCGCCACGTCGAGCGGACGTCCCGCAAGCTGGCCCGGTCGACGTTCTACGCGATGTCGCGGTGGCAGGGGAAGATGGAGCGCAAGCAGGCGTTCCTCGGCCGGGTGGTCGACATCGGCGCGGAGCTGTTCGCGATGAGCGCGGTCTGCGTCCGGGCCTACGCCGAGCGGGACGCGCACCCGGAGAACGTCGAGCTGGCCGACCTGTTCTGCCGGCAGGCGCGGCTGCGCGTCGACGAGCTGTTCACCGGCCTGTGGTCGAACACCGACTCGGTCGACGTGGCCGCCGCCAAGCGGATCGTCGCCGGCCGGTACGCCTCGGTGGAGGAGGGTGTCGTCACCCCGCCCGCCGACCTGCCCTGGGTGGCCCGCTGGGAGCCGGGGCCGTCCACCGAGCAGGACGTACGCCGTCGCATCCCGCCCGCCGGCTGACCGGACCACCAGGCGGCCGTGCCGCCCGGACGGCCGCCGAGCGCGGCCGCCGGGCGGTCAGCGCGCGATCGCCCAGGCCAGGATGCCGGCCAGGATCAGGCCGTTGAGGCCGGCCAGCACCAGGTACGCCGACGGCGGGATCTTGCGGCCCTTGCGGACGAAACTCACCAGCACGCCTGCGTACCCCAGCAGCAGCACGGCGACGACGATCAGGAAGTACAGCACCGGCACACCTTACCGGCCGCCGCGCAGCCCCAGTTCGCGCAGCTCCAGCGCGGCGAGCGCGTCGACAGTCGCGTCGTCGCCGCGCCGCCACGCCTCGGCGACGTCGGGCGCGATCCGGGTCAGCTTCGACAGCGGCTGACCGGCCAGCGCGCGCAACGCCAGCAGGTCCCGGCCGGCCGGGACACCCGCCAGTGCCTTCGCCGCGCCGGCCCGGCGCATCCAGCGCAGGCGCAGCGGCAGCCAGCCGAACAGCACCAGGCCGAGCGGGAACACCAGCACCGCGACGGTCAGCCCGAGCGCGAGCTGCCCGACCAGCTCCTGCTGGTCGCGGCCCGCCTCGGCGACCGAGCGGGCGGCGTCGGCGGCCCGGGTGAACGGCGCGGTCAGCTCGTCGCCGACGATCGGCACCCGGCCGACCTTGCCGCCGGCGTCGGCCAGGTTGTCGGCGAGTCCGCCGCCGGCCCCCTCCAGCTTCTGCCCCGGTACGGCGAGCTTCTCGACCACGTCGTGCAGCCACAGCGCGAAGCGGATCGCCGCGTACACCCAGACGACCACGAGCAGGTCGGTGAGGAACTGGCGGACGGCGGTGGGAAAACGGTCGGCGTAGATCTTCACGCCGGACAGCGTCCCACGGCGCGGGCGCGTCGGCACCTGGCCGATTTCCCGCTCAGTGCGACCCTTCACCGGCGTGACTGACGGCGTCCGCCACGATGTGCGCGACGTGGTCGTCGACCAGCGCGTACGCGATCTCCCGGCCGCGCCGCGACCCGCGCACCACCCCGGCGCCGCGCAGCACCCGCAGGTGCTGGGAGACCAGCGGCTGCGGCGCGCCGAGCTTCTCGACCAGCTCGTGCACGCAACGTTCGCCCTCGGCCAGCTCGCTGACGATCGCGAGCCGGATCGGGGCCGAGAGCGCGCGCAGCAGGTCACCCGCACCCTCGAAGGCGTCGTACCCGTTCGTGCCGGTCACCCTGTAACGGTAACCAATCCCAGCTGCGCCGGCGGGCAGGGCCTCACCGCAGCAGCACCTCGTGCTCGACCGGCTCGGACGGGGGCGTGGCCCGGTCGGCCCGCACCCGCCGCCGCAGCGCCCGCAGACCGGCCGCCGCGAGCGCGACCAGCAGGAACGAGCCGATCGCCACGAGCACCACCGATGCGCCGGGCGCGGTGCCGGCGGTCGCGGCCACCCAGACCCCGGTGCCGGCGGCGAACAGGCCCAGCGCCATGGCCGCCGTCATGGTGGAGCGGAAGCCCCGGGTCACCTGCTGCGCGGTCGCCACCGGCACCACCATCAGCGCGCTGATCAGCAGCACCCCGACCGCCCGCATGGCGATGGTCACCGTGACCGCGGTGCCGACCGCGATGAGCAGGTTCAGCGCCCGCACCGGCAGGCCGGACACCCGGGCGTACTCCTCGTCGTGGCAGACCGCGAACAGCGCCGGGCGCAGCACCAGCATGGTCACCAGCAGCACCGCGCCGAGCACTCCGATGGTGATCAGGTCGGTGCGGGAGGTGGTGGTCAGCGACCCGAACAGGTACGCGTTGAGCGACCCGCTGCTGGCGTCGGACAGCCCGACCAGCATCACGCCACCGGCGATGCCGCCGTAGAACAGCAACGCCAGCGCCAGGTCGCCGGAGGTGCGCCCGTACGCGCGGACCAGCTCGATCACGACCGCGCCGAGCGTCGCGGCGATCACCGCCACCAGCACGGGGGAGCGGTTGAGCAGCAGTCCCGCACCGACGCCGGTGAGCGCCACGTGCCCGAGCCCGTCGCCGATCAACGCCAGCCGGCGCTGCACCAGGTAGATGCCGAGCGCCGGGGCGGCCAGCCCGATGATCAGCGCGCCGACCAGGGCGCGGAGCATGAAGTCGTACTGGAAGAGATCCATCTCAGATGCCTGTCCAGAGCCGGGCGGGCTCCTCGTCGCAGTGCGGGTGCACGTGCTCGTGGTCCGGGTCGGCGTGGTGGCCGGCCGGTTCGGGCACCGCGCCGTCGTGGGCGATCCCGCCCTGGTGCACCACCACGGCCCGGCTGATCAGCGGGCGCAGCGGGCCCAGCTCGTGCGCGACGAGCAGGACCGTGCCGCCGCCGTCGCGGAACGCGCGCAGCGCCCCGGCGAACGCCTCCTGGCTCGCAGCGTCCACCCCGGCGGTCGGCTCGTCCAGCACCAGCAGCTCCGGCCCGCCGGCCAGCGCGCGGGCGATCAGGGTGCGCTGCTGCTGGCCGCCGGAGAGCGTGGACACCGGGTCACCGGCCCGGTCGGCGAGCCCGACCGCGTCCAGTGCCGCCGCCACCGCCTCCCGGTCCGCCCGCCCGGAGGGACGCAGCACGCCCCGGCGGGCCAGCCGCCCGGACGCCACCACCTCGCGCACGGTGGCTGGTACTCCGCTGCCCGCGCCGAGCCGCTGCGGCACGTACCCGATGCGGTGCCACTGCCGGAAGCGGCGCTGCGGCGTGCCGAACAGGGCGACCGACCCGGCGCCGACCGGCACCAGGCCGAGCGCGGCGCGCACGAGCGTCGACTTGCCGGAGCCGTTGGCGCCGAGCACGGCGACCACCTCGCCGGCGGTCACTGTCAACGAGACGTCCCGCAGCACCGGGCGGCCGTCGTAGCCGACTGTGGCGTGCGCGATCTCGATCACGGGTGAGGTCATGAACAGTCCAGAGCGGTTCGCAGGGTCTGCAGGTTGGTGCGCATCGCGGAGAGGTAGTCGCCGTCGGCGGGCGGGCCCTCCAGCGGGTCCAGGACGGCCGTCTTCGCCCCGACCTCACGCGCGATCGTCTCGGCGACCTTCGGGCTGACCAGGGTCTCGAAGAAGATCGTGCCGGCCTGGTGCTCCCGGGCCTCCTCGGCGACCTCGGCGAGGCGCTTCGGGGACGGCTCGGACTCCGGGGTGAGCCCGCTGATGCCGATCTGTTCCAGCTGGTAGCGCTCGGTCAGGTAGCCGAACGCGGTGTGGCTGGTGACGATCTCCCGGCGCTGGCAGGTGCGCAGGCCGTCGGCGTACTCGGTGTCCAGCTTCGTCAGCTCGGTGCGCAGCGCGCCGGCGCGGGCGGTGTAGTCGGCGGCGTGGTCCGGGTCGGCCTTGCCGAGGCGCTCGGCGAGCTTGTCGCCGATGGTGGCCAGCCGGGTCGGGTCGAGCCAGACGTGCGGGTCCTTGCCGCCGCCCTCCTCGGCGTGCCCGGCCTCGCCCTCGTGATCGTGGTCGGGGCCACCGGCGGCCGCGTCCCGCAGCGGCGTCACGCCCGCCACGTCGAACGCGCGGTCGCCGCCGTTCTGCTCCACCGCCTCGTCCACCGCCGGCTGGAAGCCGCTGAGGTAGACGACCACGTCGGCGTCGACGACCTGGCCGACCTGCCGCGGGTTGAGTTCCAGGTCGTGCGGCTCGGCGCCGGGCTTGGTCAGGTTGCTGACCGCGACCGTGTCGCCGCCGATCCGCTCGGCCAGGAACTGGAGCGGGTAGAACGCGGCCACCACGTCGACCCTGCCCGGCCCGCTCGCGCCGCCTGTGCCGTCCGCGCAGGCGGTCAGGCCGGCGGCGGCGAGCAGGGCGGTGGCTGCGGCGGTCAGGATACGGCGAGGTGCACGAACGGTCATGGGCTCAACTGTCCGCGACAACGAAAACTATTGTCAAAAACGCATGATTGCATGTCAGCGCAGGTCAGCTTGGTTCTGTTTGCCCGAGTCAGCCGACCATGAGCTTCGCCAGCGCCACCGCGATCAACAAGGTGAGCATCACCAGCCGGAGCATCCGGGTCGCCGGGGCCTGCACCGGCCAGGTGACCGACATCAGCCAGACCAGCACGCCGGCCAGCACGAGCAGCAGGACGCCGCCCGCCGGGCCGGGCGCGAAGAGGCCGACAAGCACCAGGGCCAGCGCGGCCAGGAACACCGCCGTCGGGTTGAGCCGTGCCAACCGGGACAGCACGGGACTCTGCGTACGCTGCATGCCACAAACTCTACGAGGAGGAACCCCGTGCTGGTCACCAACCGCTTCGTGGTGGAAGCCGAAACGGTGGACGAGTTCACCCGTGCGGCGCACGCCGCGCTGGCCGCGCTCGCCGCCCGCCCCGGCTACCTGCGCGGTGAACTGCTGCGGGCGCTCGACGACCCGGACCACTGGGTCCTGATCACCGAGTGGGAGTCGGTCGGTGCGTACCGGCGGGCGCTCGGCGGATTCGACGTCAAGGTCACCGCCGTGCCGCTGCTCGCCCGATCGGTGGACGAGCCGTCGGCGTACGAGACGCTCGCCAGCGCCGCCCCCGAGGGTGAGATCGTCGTCGTCGCCAGCGATCGCGCCGCAGGTCCGTATCGCTGAGTGCCGGGGCACTACCCTGGCGCGTATGACCGCTCCCGGACCGGCCGCGCCGCCCCCGTCATCCGTTCCGCCCGCACTGCCGGCGGAACACGGGGTGCCCGCGCCGCCGCAGGGGCCCGGCGCCGCGCCGCCGTTCGCCGCCCCGCCCACCGAGGGCGGGCGGACCCGGCTCTGGCTCGGCCTCGGCGCGGGCGCGCTCGCAGTGCTGATCTGCTGCGGTGGGGGCGGGGCGGCAGTGGTCGGCCTGGCGGTGAGCAACGCCCAGGCGATCGGTGAGCAGGGCCGGGCGGTCACGAACGACTACTACCAGGCGCTCGTGGCCCGGGAGTGGTCCAAGGCGTACGACACGCTCTGCGACGACATCCGGCGACGCGAGCCCCGGCGCGAGTTCGAGCGCCGGGTGGCGACCGAGCCGCAGATCTCCGGCTACCGGGTGGGCGAGGTCGACCTCACCACGCTCACCGTGCCGGTGGACGTCACGCTCGCCGGCGGCCGGCGGGAGGCGCAGACCGTGACGCTCGCACCGGACCAGCAGACGGGCGGCGTGGAGGTCTGCGGGGTGAGCTGACCGGCCCCCGGTATTCTGCTGGGCTCGGGACGGACACGGTCGTACCGTTGTCCCGAACAGCCCGGTTCCATCCATCTCAACCGCGCCGACCGCCAGCCGGCGTAGGAGGAAACATGCCAGCCGACCGTATCGACGCCGTCACCAGCCTCGCCAAGCGCCGGGGCTTCGTCTTTCCCTCCAGCGAGATCTACGGGGGCACCCGGTCGGCGTGGGACTACGGTCCGCTCGGCGTCGAGCTGAAGGAGAACGTCCGCCGGCAGTGGTGGCGGACCATGGTGCAGCAGCGCGACGACGTCGTCGGCCTCGACTCGGCGGTCATCCTGGCCCGCAAGGTCTGGGAGGCCAGCGGCCACATCGCCGAGTTCGTCGACCCGCTGACCGAGTGCCAGTCCTGCCACAAGCGGTTCCGGGCCGACCACCTGGAAGAGGCGTACGAGGCCAAGCACGGCAAGCCGCTGACCTCGCTGACGGAGCTGAACTGCCCCAACTGCGGCAACAAGGGCACCTTCACCGAGCCGAAGATGTTCAACGGCCTGATGAAGACCTACCTGGGCCCGGTGGAGAGCGACGAGGGCATGCACTACCTGCGCCCGGAGACCGCCCAGGGCATCTTCGTCAACTACAAGAACGTGGAGACGGTCGCCCGCAAGAAGCCGCCGTTCGGCATCGCGCAGACCGGCAAGTCGTTCCGCAACGAGATCACCCCCGGCAACTTCATCTTCCGGACCCGTGAGTTCGAGCAGATGGAGATGGAGTTCTTCGTCGAGCCGGGCACCGACGAGCAGTGGCACGAGTACTGGCTCTCCGAGCGCTGGAACTGGTACCTCGACCTGGGCCTGTCCGAGGAGAACCTGCGCTTCTACGAGCACCCCAAGGAGAAGCTCTCCCACTACTCGAAGCGCACCGTAGACATCGAGTACCGGTTCCGGTTCGGCGGCAGCGAGTTCGCCGAGCTGGAGGGCATCGCCAACCGCACCGACTTCGACCTGTCCACGCACAGCAAGCACTCCGGCGTCGACCTGTCGTACTTCGACCAGGGCAAGGGCGAGCGCTGGATGCCGTACGTGATCGAGCCGGCCGCCGGCCTCACCCGCGCGGTGCTGGCGTTCCTGCTCGAGGCGTACGACGAGGACGAGGCGCCGAACACCAAGGGCGGCGTGGACAAGCGCACCGTCATGCGGTTCGACCCGCGCCTGGCCCCGGTCAAGGTCGCCGTGCTGCCGCTGTCGCGCAACGAGGCGCTGTCGCCGAAGGCCAAGCAGCTCGCCACCGACCTGCGCAAGCGCTGGATGGTCGAGTTCGACGACTCGCAGGCGATCGGCCGCCGCTACCGCCGGCAGGACGAGATCGGCACGCCGTTCTGCGTCACAGTCGACTTCGACACGCTCGACGACAACGCGGTCACGGTCCGGAACCGGGACACCATGGCCCAGGAGCGCGTCTCGCTGGACCAGGTCGAGCGCTACCTGATCGAGCGCCTGCCCGGCTGCTGACCTGATGTAAGGAAGGGCCCCTTCTTAACGCCTCGCGTAGAGAAGGGGCCCCTTCTTAACACCCGTCGCCGGGGGAGATCGGCTCCGCCCGTACGCCGGTCCCGGCGCCCAGCCCGCGCCGGGCCGCGTACGCGTCCTCCACCATCCGCCGCACACGGCCCGGCTCCCGGCGGATCTGCGCCGGCGTGAAGTGCAGGATGAGCACCCCGTACCGGCTCAGCTCGTTGTGTCGGTCCAGCGTCCGCGCCCAGTCGTTCGGGCTGAGGTGGTACTCCCGCGAGTCGACCTCCAGCGCCACCGCGCAGTCGGCGAGGTAGCCGTCCGGCGTCGGCAGCCGGGTGCCGTCGGCCGCCGACAGCCGCGGGTTCCACAGGATCCCGCCGAGCACGCCGCTGCCGCCCAGGCACTCCCGCAGCTCCGTCTCCGGCGCCGAGCGGACCCCGTCGGTGATCTCCGCGAACGCCTTCCGGATCAGGGCGGTGCGGCTGCGCCGGGCCCGGCGGATCTCCGCGTCCAGGCTGTCCAGGTCGGTGAAACCGCGCTGCACGGCCTCGGCCACCGTCGCCCGTACCGGCCGCAGCCGGCGCAGGTCGCGGGCGGCGTCCACGACCGCCCGGGCCGGCGAGCACACCGGGTACAGCGCGGTCCGGCGGGCCCGCGGATCAAGCTCCAGGGCCCGCGCGATCACCGCGTGACCGGCCGAGCGGCGCCGCACGTGGTGCGGCAGGATCAGGTGTACGTCAGCGGTGCGCGGACTGTGCCGGAAGCCGTACCAGATCAGGGCGGCCAGGCCGGTGAGCTGCGCGTCGGCGCCCGCGTAGAGCGCCGCCGAGATGCGTCGTTGCTCGTCGGTGAGGGTGCCGGTGACGAGCGCGTACGTGGCCGGCAGCACGCGCTGCCACAGGCCGCGCCGGGTCTGCCGGTACAGGTACATGTCGTCGTATCCGACGCCGAGCAGCTGCGTCCGGGTGACGATCTGCTGCTGGCGCTCGGCCAGGTCGCTGAGTTCGGGTGGCTGTTCGCGCATGCCCGGCAGCGTGCGGGCTCGACCGCTGCTCCTCCTGCCCGTCCGCCCGTCCTGTGGACAGCCGCCCCGGTTGTGGAGAACGCCCGCCGGGCTGGCCGGCTGTGATATGTGCCCTGTTAACAAGGGGCCCCTGCTCTACCGGAGACGTTAAGAGGGGGCCCTTCCTTACACTTGTGCGGTGACTGCCCCGACCCTGCCCGCGTTGACCATCGGCCCGCACCGGGTGTGGCCGCCGGTGGTGCTCGCGCCGATGGCCGGGATCACCAACGTCGGCTTCCGCCGGCTCTGCCGTGAGCAGGGCGGCGGCATCTACGTCTGCGAGATGATCACCACCCGCGCGCTCGTCGAGCGGAACCCGAAGACGCTGCGCATGATCGCCTTCGGCGCCGAGGAGAAGCCCCGCAGCCTCCAGCTCTACGGCACCGACCCGGAGATCACCGCCGCCGCCGTGCGGATCGTGGTCGAGCGCGACCTGGCCGACCACATCGACCTGAACTTCGGCTGCCCGGTGCCCAAGGTGACCCGCCGGGGCGGCGGCTCGGCCCTGCCGTGGCGCCGCCGGCTGTTCGCCCGGCTGGTCAGGGCCGCGGTGGACGCCGCGTCACCCGCCGGAGTGCCGGTCACCGTCAAGATGCGCAAGGGCATCGACGACGACCACCTGACGTACGTCGAGGCGGGGCTGGCGGCCCAGGACGCGGGCGTCGCGGCGGTCGCCCTGCACGGGCGTACGGCCGCGCAGCGCTACTCCGGCACCGCCGACTGGGATGCGATCGCCACGCTCAAGTCGGCGCTCGACGTGCCGGTGCTCGGCAACGGCGACATCTGGGAGGCCGACGACGCGCTGCGGATGGTCGCGCACACCGGCGTCGACGGCGTGGTGATCGGGCGCGGCTGCCTGGGCCGGCCGTGGCTGTTCGCCGACCTGGAGGCCGCGTTCAACGGGAGCGCCGAGCGGCGGCTACCGAGCCTCGGCGAGGTGGCGGTGACCATGCGGCGGCACGCCGAACTGCTGGTGGAGCAGTTCGTGGCGGGCGCGCGCAACCCGGCCCGCGGCGAGCGGGACGGCTGCACCGACTTCCGCAAGCACGTCGCCTGGTACCTGAAGGGCTTCCCGATCGGCAGCGAACTGCGCCGCTCGCTCGCCATGATCGAGAGCCTGGCGCAGCTCGACGACCTGCTCGGCAAGCTCGACCCGGCCGTACCGTTCCCGGTGGAGAACCTCGGCCAGCCGCGTGGCCGCACCAACTCCCCGGGCAAGGTCTTCCTGCCCGACGGCTGGCTGGCCAGCCGCGACGACGACACCCCGCCCGACGGCGCCGAGCTGGACGACTCCGGCGGCTGAGAGACGCCGAAGGGCCCGACCCCGTTCGGGGTCGGGCCCTTCGCTGTGCCGATGTGTCAGGAGCTGTAGCCGCGGCTGGCGATCCAGTGCGCCAGGGCGTCCACGTCCATCCGGTACGAGGCCTGGTCCGGGTTCGCCGAGTCGGCGATCGTCACGACCTTGCCTCCGTCGCGGTAGCCGACCACGCTGATGTAGTGGCCACCCTCGAACGAGTGGGTGTTGCCGTCGGTGTCGGTCGCGGTGCCGGCGATGTTCGCCACCACGGCCCGGCCGTCGTCCACAGTGCGCACCACGTCGGCACGCAGCTTCTCCACCTTCTCACCGGCCTTGTCCACCGGGATCTCGGTCGACTTGTAGACGTCCTTACCGGTCTCCTTGTTGAGCACCGGCGTGATGTCGTTGATGGAGTTGGTGCCGGCCTCGGTGGTGCCCATCTCCTTGGCCATGGCGTCCACGTCGATGTTCTTGCCCTGCACGCTCAGCGCGTTACGGGCCGCGGCCGGGCCGCAGAAGTAGAAGTTGGGCTGCGCCTCGTAGCGCACGTCCAGCTCACGCTCGCCGTGCTTGCGGTCGGTGGTGACGACCTGGGCGGCGCGCTCGGCCGGGGTGGCCTGGGCGGCGATGGCGGGGCCGGCGATGCCACCGGCGGTGGCGGCGATACCGGCGACGGTCAGAGCGGTCTTGCGCAGCAGAGTGGTAGCCATGATCAGTTGCCTCTCTGTCGGGGGTACGCGGCGATGGGGGATGCCGCGAAGAAAGATCAGGTGGCCCGGTATGTGCGTCGGGCCGGTGGCTCGCTCGGGCGGCCAGGGGGGTGGCCTGCTCCGGCGGCTCGGGGATGTAACGACCGGGGGTCCGGGGTCATTCCCGGGGGCGCTGCCCGGCGGTGGGGCCGGCTCGACAGGCGCTGTCGGCCTGCTCGGCGGCTCCGGGATGTAACGACCGGCGTCCCGGCCTGATTCCCGGCCCGAGGGGGCGGGCGGTCGGCGGGAGCGGCGCGGTCTGCCATGTACAACGCCCCGCACCCACCCCCGATTCCACCCCACGGGTGCC
>NZ_LEKG01000307.1:0-4343 GCF_001029515.1 Micromonospora sp. RV43
CCCCGAAGGTCAGCCGGCCGCCCCGCCCGGCACCGCCGGCCACGACGCCCGAACAGGCGGCGGTGGGCGGCGAGGCGCTGGCCGGTGCCGGGCTGGTCGTGCCACCGGGCAGCCCCGCGCCTCCGGCGGTCACCGCCACCACCTGGCTCGTGGCGGACCTGGACACCGGCGAGGTCCTCGGCGCGTGCGGCGCACACGTCCCCGGCACCCCGGCCAGCACCCAGAAACTGCTGCTGGCCGCCACCATGCTGAGTCGGCTGGACCCGAAGCACGTCGCCGTCGCCACCCGCGCCGACCTGGACATCGAGCCGGGCAGCTCGGCCGTCGGCCTGCTCGTCGGCGGCCGCTACAGCGTGGAGACGCTGTGGCTGGGCCTGCTGCTCCAGTCCGGCAACGACGCCGCGAACATGCTGGCCCGCCTCGGCGCCGGCAGCGCGCAGGCAGGCGTCGCCGAGATGAACGAGCAGGCCCGCCGGCTCGGCGCCGGGCAGACGCACGCGGTCACGCCGTCCGGCCTGGACGGTCCCGGCCAGTTCACCAGCGCGTACGACCTGGCGCTCATCGCGCGGGCCTGCTTCGCCGACGCCGCGTTCCGCCGGTACGCGCTCACCGAGCGCACGCAGATCCCGGCCCAGCCCGCGCTGAAGAAGGGCGGGTTCCAGATCCAGAACGAGAACCAGCTCATCTACCGCTATCCCGGCGCGCTCGGCGGCAAGACCGGCTTCACCGAGCTGGCCCGGCACAGCTACGTCGGCGCCGCGCAGCGGGACGGACGCCGCCTCGTGGTGACGCTGCTCGGCGCCGAGGCCCGCCCGGTACGCGGCTGGCAGCAGGGCGCCCAGCTGCTCGACTGGGCCTTCCGGCTGCCCCGGGACGCCTCGGTCGGCCGGCTGGTCGAGCCGGGTGAGCGGGACGCCGAGGCGGCGGAGCCCCGGCAGGCGGCGGCCGCCGAACCGAGACGTACCGCCTCCCCGCCGTGGCGGGGACCGGCCGGGACGGCGCTGCACCGCATCGGCGACGGGGACTGGCGGGTGATCGTGCCGGTCGCCGGTCTGCTGGCCCTCACCGTCGGCGGGTTGGCGGCGGTGCTCGCCGCCCGCCGCGGCCGATCCCGCCGCCGCGGACGCCGCCGCGCCTGACCCGGTCACCGGCGCCCCGGGCGGGGTCGCGTGGACACCGGTTCCGTGGGTATGCGCCCGGCATGGAGCACCCGGGCCGGATCGTGGTGGTCTCGGCGGACATCGGCGCCGGACACGACCGGGCTGCCGACGAGCTGGCGCACCGGCTGCGTGCGCGGGGCTTCGCGGTGGACCGGCTGAACCTCCTGCACCTGCTGCCCCACCCGGTCCACCGGGTGGTACGCGAGACGTACCGGGGCGTGCTGCACCGGCTTCCCTGGGGCTACCACGCGCTGTTCCGGCTGACCGGCAGCTCGCAGACCGCCGTACGCGCGATCCGCGCACTGCTGCGGCCGTTCCGGCGTCACCTGCGCCGCCGCATCCCGCCCGACACGCGGGCCGTGGTCACCACGTATCCGTTCGCCAACCAGCTCCTCGGCCCGCTGCGGCGCCGCGGGCGGCTCCGTGTCCCGGTGATCACCTATGTGACGGATTTCGTGGTGCACCCGACCTGGCTCGCGCCGGGCGTCGACGTGTACTGCGCGGTCCGCCACGCCGAGACGCACCAGGCCTCCGCCGCCGACGTCACCGCGGTGCAGCCGCTGGTGTCCCGCGCCTTCACCCGCACCGGCCCGGAGGACCGGCGGCGGGCCCGGCAGCGGTTCGGTCTCCCGGCCGAGGGTGTGCTCGCGCTCGTCGTCGCGGGCTCCTGGGGCGCCGGCGAGGTGGCGGCCACGGTGGCCGAGGTCGCCGCCGCGGGCGTCCGGCCGGTCGTGGTGTGCGGGCACAACGCGGCGCTGCGCCACCGGCTGCGCGGCGCCGGCCGGCACGTGCTGGGCTGGGTCGACGACATGCCGGCGCTGATGCGCGCCGTCGACGTCATGGTGGAGAACGCCGGTGGGCTGACCTGCCAGGAGGCGCTGGCGGCCGGGCTGCCGGTGGTCACGTACCGGCCCATCGCCGGGCACGGACGCGCGAACGCCGCGATCCTGGCCCGCGCCGGCCTGAGCCGGTGGGCTGCCACACCGCAGCAACTCGGGCCGGTGCTCGCGGCGGTGATCGGGACCGGACCGGTGGCCCCGTCCCGCGACGACGTGTCCCAGGACCCGGCCGGCCTGGTCGCCGAGGCGGCACGCCGGGCACCGCCCGCGGGCCCGGCCGGTACACGTCGCCCCCTGCTGGACCCGGTCGGCGACGCGGTCGCCGTCCTCGCCGCGCTGCTCCAGTCCACCGGCGGCCTGCGATGAGAGCCGCCACCCTCGCCCCGGCCGCCGCACTCGCGCTGCCGGCGGTGCAGGCGGCGCCGGTGGTGACGGCCCTGCCCGCCGTACGGCGGCTGCTGCTGCCCGGCCTGCACGGGCTCGGGGCGCCCGACCGGGTCGCGCTGACCTTCGACGACGGCCCGGACCCGGAGTCCACCGGCCACGTCCTGGACGTGCTGGCGGCGCACCGGGTCCGCGCCACGTTCTTCGTGCTCGGCGCGATGCTGCGGCGCCACCCGGCGCTGGGTCGCCGGGTGGTCGGCGACGGCCACGAGATGGCCGTGCACGGCTGGACGCACGACAACCTGCTGCTGCGCGGTCCGGCTCGCACGGTTCGCGATCTGACCCGTGCGTACGACCTGGTCACCGACGTCACCGGCCGTCCGCCCCGGTTCCTGCGACCGCCGTACGGCGTGCTCACCACCGCCGCGCTCGTGGCCGCCCGGCGGCTGCGCCTGCGGCCGGTGCTGTGGAGCTGCTGGGGCCGGGACTGGACCGCCACGGCCACCGCCGGCACCGTCGCACGCACCGTCCTGGCCGGGCTGGACGGGGGCGGCACGATCCTGCTGCACGACTCCTCCCGTACCGCCGCACCGGGCGCCTGGCGGGCCGGTCTCGCCGCGCTTCCGCGCGTGCTGGCCGAGTGTCGCCGGCGCGGATGGCACGTCGGCCCGCTCGCCGGCCACGGGCTCCGCGCGCGCTGATCCGCGAGCGGGCGGCGGAGCCTACCGCGCGCCCGCGGCGCCGGAACGCGAATCCCGGAGCCGGTGACCCGTTCGGGTCGGCGTGGCTAGCGTCCGGGTCATGAGGACCTGGGGACCCTTCGTGGCGCTGGCCGCCGCCCTGCTGCTGCCGGTGCCGGCGACACCGGCCGTGGCCGCCGTCCGTTCGCCGGTACGCCGGCTGCCCGCCGCGCCGCCCTGCCCGAACGTGCCGGCCCCGTCGACCCGGCCGCCGCAGCCGCCGCCGGCGCCCGACCCGGCCGCGCGGGCCGTCGGCGGCGCCGCGCTCGACACCGCCGGCCTGGTCGTCCCGCCCGCGTCGAGCGCGCCGCCTGCGGTGACAGCCACCTCCTGGGTGGTCGCCGACCTGGACAGCGGCGCGGTGCTCGGCGGCTGCGGCCCGCACGAGTACGGCGTACCGGCGAGCGTGCAGAAGCTGCTGCTGGCCGCCACCATGCTGCCCCGGCTGGACCCGCACCGGGAGGCGACGGTGACCGCCGGGGACCTGGCTGTCGAACCGGGCAGCTCGGCGGTCGGGCTGGTGGAGGGCGGGCGCTACCGGATCGAGACGATCTGGCTCGGCCTGCTGCTGCGTTCCGGCAACGAGGCGGCCAACGCGCTCGCCCGCCTCGGCGGCGGCCCGGACGGGCTGGCCGGCGGGGTGCGGGCGATGAACGAGGAGGCGCACCGCCTGGGCGCCCGGCAGACGCACGCGGTCACCCCGTCCGGGCTGGACGGACCGGGGCAGTTCACCAGCGCGTACGACCTGGCGCTGATCGCGCGGGCGTGCTTCGCCGACCCGGCGTTCCGCAGGTACGCCGCCACCCGGATCGCGCAGATCCCGGCCCAGCTGGCGCAGCGGGCGAAGGGGTTCGCGATCTCCAACGACAACATGCTGCTGGACCACTATCCGGGCGCGCTCGGCGGCAAGACCGGCTTCACCGACCTGGCCCGGCACACGTACGTCGGCGCGGCCGAGCGCGGCGGGCGGCGTCTCGTGGTCACGCTGCTCGGCGCCGAGGTGACCACGCAGCGGGGCTGGCAGCAGGGCGCGGCGCTGCTGGACTGGGGGTTCGCGCAGCCCCGCGACGCCGCGGTGGGACGGCTGGTCGAGCCGGGGGAGCTGGACCGGTCGGCGCCACCGGCGGGCGGGGCGGCCTCGGCGCTGGCCGGGCAGGCCGGTCTGCGGGGCGGCGGGGCGGCACCCGGGCCGCGTCCCGGTACGGGCGTGACTGTGACGA
>NZ_LEKG01000308.1:0-4342 GCF_001029515.1 Micromonospora sp. RV43
TCGCGCCGGTGACCACAGGCGGCATCAGCGCGTCGATCCAGCGGGATCCGGCCACCTGCACCACCACGCCGACGATCGCCAGCGCGACGCCCGCGACCACGATGCCGCCGAGGGCCGCGCCGATGCCGCCGTCGGTCTTCGCGGCCAGGACCGGCGCGATGAACGCGAACGACGAGCCGAGGTACGAGGGCAGCCGGTTGCCGGTGATCAGCAGGAACAGCAGCGTGCCGAGCCCGGAGAACAGCAGCGTGGTGGCGGGCGGGAAGCCGGTGATCAGCGGGACGGTGAAGGTGGCGCCGAACATGGCGACCACGTGCTGCACGCCCACGCCGATGGTGCGCGGCCAGGAGAGCCGTTCGTCGGGTGCGACCACGTCGCCGGGGCGTACGTGGCGGCCGTCGCCGTGCAGGGTCCACGGGGACCAGCGGGAGGTGGGGGACTGGGTCATCGGTCGCCCTTCGCGTCATCGGGTGACGGGGGCGTGATCGACCCTGGGAGTTGTTTCTAGCACGTGCCCTGCGGCGATGGGGGCCCGCCCCGGCTCAGGCGACGCCGGTGGGACGGAACTGGACGCTGACCCGGGGGCCGACCGGCCGGCTGGTCTTCGGCACCGCGTGCTCCCAGGTGCGCTGGCAGGAGCCGCCCATGACCACGAGGTCGCCGTGGCCGAGCGGGAACCGCAGGCTGCCGCCGCCTCCGCCGCGCGGGCGCAGCAGCAGCGCGCGCGGGGAGCCGAACGAGACGATCGCCACCATGGTGTCGGTGTGCGCGGAGCGGCCGAGGGTGTCGCCGTGCCAGGCCACGCTGTCGCGGCCGTCGCGGTAGAGGCACATGCCGGCGGTGACGAACGGCTCGCCCAGTTCGGGCGCGTAGTGCCGGGTGAGCGCGTCCCGGGCCTCGGTGAGCACCGGGTGCGGCAGCGGCCGGCCGGCGGCGTACCAGCAGAGCAGCCGGGGCACGTCGACCTCGGTGTCGTACATGGTCCGGCGTTCGGCCCGCCAGGGCACGTCGTGGCGCAGCGTGTCGAGCACCTCGTCGGAGCCGCGCACCCAGCCGGGCAGGTGATCGACCCAGGCGCCCCGGCTCAGTTCGTGCCGGCGCAGCGCCCCGGCGAGCGGGCCCAGGGTCGGGCCCTGCTCGGCCAGGTCGAGCATCGAGGGCTGGTACGCGTCGGACACGCAGCCGATCGTACCCCGCTCTCGAACAGGCGTACGACGATCAGCGCCGCAGCATCCGGCGGACCTTGCCCGGGACGGCCTGCTTGATCCGCTCCCGGAGCTGCTGCGAGCGCAGCGCGTCGATGGTGGCGGTGAGCGTGGCGTTCTCGTCGCGCAGCCGTTCGATGCGGGTCAGCAGCTCGGCCGGCGTGGTGGCGGCGGCGGGCCGGACGGCCGGCGGGAACACCGTCTCGCCGACCTGCCTGTCGAAGCGCGCGGCGCTGTCGCCGTCGGCGAACGAGGTGCCGAGGTCGTGCTTGCGCAGGAACGCGGTGATGGTCTCGAAGCGGGCCTTGTGGCCGTCGTTGAGCGCTGTGTAGTCGGCCTCCGCGTAGAGGTCGGCGGCGTCGACGTCGGCCGGCACGTCCCGCATGATCCGGTGCGGGATGCCGAAGTAGCGGGCCAGTTCCAGGGTGCGCGAGTCGTGCGCGAACAGGTAGCCGGGCGTTCCCGCGACGAGCGCGGTGATGGTGCCGTGGATGCGGGTGCCGAACGCGAAGTCGTACCCGGACAGGTGCGACATCCAGGTCCACGGGTCGACGAACATGCGCACCTTGTCCTCCGCGAACAGCGGGTGCGAGGTGTGCAGCGGGATGTCGCTGCTCTGGCCCCGGTGCTCGGGCGCGTCGCCGTAGAGCAGGGTGCCGAGCGTCCGCAGGTCCTGCGGCACGTAGCAGAGGTTCGGGTAGCGCTCCTGGTGGTGGCGGACCACCGAGGCCATCGAGCGGACGTACGGGGAGATGGTGAGCGCGACCTTCGAGTCGGCGGTCAGCTCCGGGCGGGTCTTCTCCAGCTGGAACGTGTCGCCGTGCAGGAACATCGACGGGCAGCCGATCTGCTCCACGGCGGAGAAGCCCAGCGCGTTGAGGTAGCTCTCGGTCACCTCGCCGCGTACGCCGATGCTGTGCGACCGGTCCAGCACGGCCTTGCAGAACGCGCGGACCGGCTCGTCGATCGGCCGCAGGTACTCGCGGTCGCCGTCGACGTTCGTCTGCACGCCGACGCCGAGCACCACCACCGGGATCTTCAGCCGTTCGATCAGCCGGGTCAGCGGCGTCAGGCGGTGCACGAAGCTGCGGCGGAACGCGTTCGCCAGCGGTACGACGAACACGTCGTGGCGTTCGTTGATCTCGTCGGCGAGACGCGGGTCGGCCGGGGTGCGTGTCGGTGTGATCTCGGCCGAGGAGGTGGCGAGCAGCTTGTGCGCGGCGTGGCTGAAGACCAGGTTGCCGCTGTTGTCCCCGATCCAGTTACCGGCGAACGTCTCCTCGGGCGTGAGGACGTCGAACGGGCCCTTGCGGGCGCGGAGCAGGATCCGCTGGTGCATCCGGTTCGCTCACCTTCCGTACGGCACGGCGTGCGGGCGGGAGCCGGGTGGGTGCCCGCGCGTGCAGAACGGAAATCCTATCCGCCGCCCGAGCGGAGCCGAGCGGACGTCGGCTCGCCGGGAACGTCCCGGTTCCCCGGGGTAGGGTGCCCGGAATGACCAGCGCGCCGACCGTCACCCGTGCCCCGCGACTGCCGTCGCTGACCGGATTGCGGTGGGTGGCCGCGCTGCTGGTCTTCGGCTTCCACGCCGGGACCATGGGGATCATCGCCGAGCCGCACCTGAAGCCCCTGGTCGACAAGGCGTTCAGCCTGGGCCTGTCCGGCGTCGAGTTCTTCTTCATCCTCAGCGGGTTCGTGCTGGTCTGGTCGTACCGGGACGGGGAGCGCGCGTGGACGTTCCTGCGCCGCCGGTTCGCCAAGATCTACCCGAACCACGTGGTGACGTTCGTCGCGGCGCTGGCCGTAGCGGCCTGGTTCGCCGACCCGGTCGTGCCGTGGGCCGCGATCGCCAACTTCTTCCTGGTCCAGGCATGGATCCCGCTGGGCGGCTACTTCTACAGCGTCAACAACGTGAGCTGGTCGCTCTCCTGCGAGCTGGCCTTCTACCTGTGCCTGCCGCTCGTGGTGCCGTGGCTGCGCCGGGCCCGTACCGGCGTGCTGCGGACCGTGCTGGTCGCGGCACCACTGCTCATCCTGGCGCTGTGGCCCGGCCAGCAGCTCGTGCCGGAGGAGCAGCGGTGGTGGTTCACCCAGATCTTCCCGGTGACCCGGTCGCTGGAGTTCTGGATGGGCGTGGCCGCCGCCGAGCTGATGCGCCGGCACCGCTGGCGCGGACCGAACCTCGCCGCCGCCACCGGGATCTTCGTCGCCACCTGGGTGATCGCCGCGCTGTGGATCCCGGCCGAGTTCTGGGCGGCGCTGCTCGCTGTCGCGTACCTCCTGGTCATCGCCGCCGCGGCGGACGCCGACGTGCGCGGCCGCCCCACCCCCTGGCGGTCCCGGGCGATGGTCTGGCTCGGTGAGGTCTCGTTCGCCTTCTACCTGGTGCACGTGCTCGTCATGGTCACTGTGCTGCGGCTGACCGGGCACTGGGGGAGCGGGCTGCCCGGCTGGCGCGGCCCGGTCGCGGTGCTCGGCTTCCTGGTGGTCACGCTCGCGCTGGCCGCCGCGCTCCACCGCTGGGTGGAGACACCGATGATGCGCCTGCTCGGCCCGTCCCGCCGGGCCCGCGCGGCGTCGCGCGCACCGGCCGTGCCGACTCCGCGCGAGCCCGCCGAGGCCGCCACCAGCCCGGCCGCCGACGGCGGCGCGAGGCCCGTCACCGGTCCGGCCGAGGACATCGAGTACGCCGGGCGGCGTCGACCGGACTGACACGCGCACACGTCCGCCGGTCGATCCGCGACACGCCGTGCGGCGGTGCGTTCGTGGGGGATCGGCGGTAATTTGTACCCGTGCTTCCGATCGCGCTCACCTGCCCCGTGTGGTGGGTGGCGCGCTGGACCGCCCGGATGCTCGCCAGTCTCGCCGTGGTCGTCGCCTGTTCGTTCGGCGCCGCCACGCTGCCGGCCGGCGTCGCCGCTGCCGCCCCGGCCCCGGCGGTCGCCGCCTCGACGTACACGGTCACCGGCGCCTCGACCGCGGCGCGGCCGGAGGCCGACCGCGTGGCCGAGCGGCAGGCCGCTCCCGCCGGGGTTCCGGCGCCCGCGCCCCGGGTGGCCGCCCCGGCCGTCGTGGAGCCGGTCCCGGCCGGACGGGCCGTCGCACCGGCCGGCCCGCGGGCACCGCCCGCCCGCTGA
>NZ_LEKG01000309.1:0-4337 GCF_001029515.1 Micromonospora sp. RV43
GGTCAGTTGCGGGTGATGGTGAAGGTTGTCGTCGTGTTCTTGATGTCCTGGGCGTTGTCGGTCAGGCGGAGGTTGGTGAAGGTCGTCGCGCCGACCGCGGGGCCCTGACCCGCCTCGGGCATCTCGTTGACCCAGATGCCGAAGCCGGACTTCGCGTCGAACGCGTCACCGCTGCGCCGCGCCCCCGAGATCGACACGTTCGTCAGCACCGTGTCGGTGATCGGGTTCTCCGGCTGACTGCCGTTGTACTTGGTCTGGAACATGATCCCCGAGTACGTCGGATCGACGATGTCCACGTCGGTCACCCGGATGCCGCGGAACTCCTTCGACGCGGAGAACAACCACATCGCCGGGAACGTCTGCGCGCCCCAGAAGTGCCCGCCGGACCGGATCAGCGAGATGTTCTCGAACCGGGTGGGCGGGCTGGCGCCGAACCCGACGAACGGATAGCCGAAGTCCAGCGAGCTGATCGTGATGCCCGAGTACGTGAGCTGGTCGGCGATGTACAGGTTGCGGAACACGTTGTCGTAGCCGCCGTACACGGCCAGCCCCGCCGCCCGCCAGGTGAGCGTGGCGGTCAGGTTCTCGAACACGTTGCCGTGGTTGCCGCCTGACGCGCCCTGGTCGGTGGCGGAGAACAGGGCGAACGCGTCGTCGCCGTTGGAGCGGCCCTCCGAGTTGGTGACCAGGTTGTTGGTGCTGCCGTTCGTCATGTTCACCGCGTCGGCGAAGGTGTTGCGGAACCGGCTGTCCCTGATGGTCAGCCCGTCCACGCTCACCCCCCAGTACGCGCAGACCGTGTGCTCCACCCAGACGCTGTCCAGCGTCAGGTCGTCCACGTCCTTCAGCTCGCCCCACACCTTGCCGGGCCCGTCGATCCGGTTGGTGTAGTTGCCGAAGAACGCCAGGTGGGCGAACGTCGACCCGCTGGCCGAGGACTCGACCCGGAAACCGGCGTCGGTGTTCTGCTGGTTGCGCGGCGTCTGGAACCGGGTGAACCACATGCCGGCGCCGACGACCTTCACCGCCTTGCCGTACACCTGGAACTTCTGCGCGGTCTCGTACGTGCCGGCGGGCAGGTAGACGCCGACCAGGGTGCCGGTGGTGTCCATCCGTACCGCGTCGAGCGCGTTCTGCACGTCGGCGTGGCTGAACCCGGTCGGCACCTTGTAGCGGGCCGGGTCGGGGTTCGCGCGCGGCGACACCAGTTCGGTGTCGACGAAGTCGATCGCGTACGTGGTGGTGTTCGCCGGGTCCTTCTGGAGCCGGATCCGGCTGCCGGCCGGGACCGTGGTGTCGAGCAGCACGTTCGCCTCGTCGTACAGGTGCCGTGGCGCGCCCGCGCTCGGCGAGTCACTCGGCCCGGCCTCGGCGCCGTAGAGCCAGATGTGCTTGGAGGTGAGGCTCATCGGCTTGTGCAGCACGCCGTTGACGTAGATGTTGATGGTCGAGTCGATCCCGCCGCCGCCCGGCGCGTCCGGGATGGAGTAGCGGGCGACCAGGGCGTTGGCCGCCGAGCGGGTGGTCCACTCGACGTACGCGCCGGTGGTGTTCAGTGTGACCGCGCGGCGGCCGGACGCCTCCCCGGCGAGGTCGCCGATGGTGCGGTTCGGGCCGATCACCTGCGCGCCGCCGCCGGTCGCGCCGTCCTCGGCCTCGTACGCGTCGTACGGCAGGTTGGCCCCGCGGCCGACGAACAGCGACCGGTCGCTGGTGTTGTTCTGCCGCTTGACAGGCAGCTCGTTGGCGTCGTCGGCGAGCACCACCCGCACCGTGTACCGGCCGTTGGCGGCGGTCCAGGTGCCGAGCGACACCGGGCCGGCGGTGGCACCGGCGGCGATCGTGCCGCTGTACGAGCCGGTGAGCGTGCGGACCACCGCGCCGGACTGGTCGCGCACCGTCAGCGTGACGCCGTGCGCGCCGCTCGCCGACGCGATCGTGCCCTGGTTGCGCAGCGTCACCGCGAAGGAGACGGTGGCGCCGGCGCTCGGCGTGCCGGGTGACCAGGTGACGGCGGAGGCGACCAGGTCGGAGCTGGCGACCGGGCTGACGGTCAGCGCGGTCGGGCTGGTGTAGGAGTTGTTCGCCTCGTTCTGCTCGATCACCGCGTTCGACTCGTCGACAGTCGCGGTGAGCGGGTAGCTGCCGGCGTCGCGTACCCCGATGTCGGCCGAGACGGTGCTCGACGCGCCCGCGGCGAGCGCGCCGACGGCGGCGGTGCCGACCTTCGTCGTACCCAGGTAGAGGGTGACGGCGGTGGCGGCGGAGGCCGCGGTGCCGACGTTGCGCACGGTGGCGGACAACGTGATCGCGTCGGTCTCCACCGGCGCGGACGGCGACGCGGTGACGGCGGTGACGGTGAGGTCCGGGTTCGGCGCCGGGACGCCGATGACCTGGAGTTCGGCGACCTGCCCGTTGGAGGAGCCGGAGTTCGCGGTGAACTGGAGCCGGACGTCGGCGGCGGTCGCGGAGACCGGGACGGTCACCGTGTTGGCGCTGTTCGGGTTGAAGGAGTACGTCGCGGAGCCGACCAGGCTGGTGAAGCCGGACGCGGACTGTTCCCGGCCGAGGACCTGGAACGTCTGGGTGCGCGCGCCCCACGCCGGGTCCGGGTTGAGCTTCACCACGACGGCGCTGATGGCGGCGTTGGCGCCGAGCGCGACGGTCAAGGTGCTCGGGTACGCGCCGGGCGCGCCCTCCCAGTAGGTGGAGACGTCGTTGTCGACGGCGTTGGCGGCGGCGAACACGTGCACCATCGACGACGCGGTCGCGGGCTTGCCGACCGCCAGGTTGGTGCCGCCGGACGTGCTGCCGGTGCGGGTGACGGTGTTGCTGTTCGCGGACACGTTCCCGGCGGCGTCGCGGGCCCGGACGTGGTACGAGACGGTGGCGCTGTCCGGCTGGCTGTCGGTGTACGTGAGCGTGGACCCGCTCACTGTGGTGCGCAGCGTGCCGTTGGCGTACACCTCGTAGCCGGTGACGCCCACGTTGTCGGTCGACGCGGTCCAGGTCAGCCGGATCTGCCCGCTCCCCGGCTGGGTGTAGGCCAGGTTGCCGGGCGCGGTGGGCGCGACGGTGTCGCCGGTGTTGCCGGTCCGGGTGACCGTGTTGCTGTTCGCCGACACGTTCCCGGCCGCGTCCCGGGCCCGCACGTAGTAGGAGACGGTGGTCCCGGCCGGCTGGGTGTCGGTGTACGTCAGCGTGGACCCGCCGACGCTGGTGCGCAGCACACCGTTGGCGTACACGTCGTAGCCGGTGACGCCCACGTTGTCGGTCGACGCGGTCCAGGTCAGCCGCACCTGGTCGGTGGCGGGCTCGGTGAACGCGAGGTTGCCCGGCGCGCTCGGCGCCTGGGTGTCGCCGGTGACCGGGCCGTAGATCTCCAGCTCGGCGAGCTGCCCGGCGGGCCAGGCGCTGTTCGCGGTGAACAGCAGCCGCAGGTAGCGGGTGGACGCGGTGGGCACTGTCACAGTCACCGTGTTGCCGCCGCCGGGGTCGAACGCGTACGACGCGGACCCGACGAGCGTGCCGAACGTGGAGCCGTTCGTGCTGCCCTGCACGGTGATCGTCTGGGTGCGGGCGCCCCAGCCGGACGGCAGCCGCAGCACGAGCCGGTTGACGCTGGTGGCGGCGCCCAGGTCGGCCTGGACCCACTGCGGGAACGCGTTGTTCGGGCTCTCCCAGTAGGTGGCCGCGTTGCCGTCGTTGGCGTTGCCCGCGCCGTACACGTCGGCGTGGCCGCTCTCGGTCATGGTCCGGCCGAGCGCCAGGTTGGTCGAGGAGGTGGCCGCGCCGTACACCTCCAGCTCGGCGAGCTGCGCGGCGGTCCAGCCGGTGTTCGCGGTGATCACGACCCGCAGGTAGCGGGCGTTCGCGGCGGTGAAGCCGAGCGTCACGGTGTTGGCGGCCGCCGGGCTGAACGAACGGCCCGCCGCGGCGACGACAGTGGTGAAGCCGCTGCCGTCGGCGCTGGCCTGCACGGACAGCGTCTGGGTGCGTGCCTCCCAGGCGGCCGGGAGCTTCAGCACGATCTGGTCGACGGCGCGGCTGGTGCCGAGGTCGACCTGCGCCCACTGGGGCAGCGCGCCGCTGCTCTCCCAGTAGCTGCCCTGGTTGCCGTCGGTCAGGTTGGCCGCGACGTAGGGGCCGTTGACGCTGCTGGCGGTGGCGGTACGTCCGGCGGCGAGGTTCGGGCCGCCGGCGGCGAGGGCCGGTGGGGCGGGGGCCGCGGTGACGACCAGGCCGACCGCGGCGAGCACCGCGACGATTCCGGTACGGAGTCTGGACATGGTGGACGGACACCTTCTTCCCGGGGGAGGTGGAGAGGCGTTCGGGGG
>NZ_LEKG01000310.1:0-4155 GCF_001029515.1 Micromonospora sp. RV43
GAGAGGGTGAGGGGGGTGGAGGGCAGGGAGGTTAGAGGCCGGAGAGGCGCTGGCCGGCTCGGACGACGGCCATGGCGTGGCGTTCGCCGGGGCGGCGGCCGAGGCGCTCGATCGGGCCGGAGATGCTGATCGCGGCGATCACCCGCCCGGTGCGGTCCCGGATCGGCGCCGAGACGCTCGCCACACCCGCCTCCCGCTCGGCGACGCTCTGCGCCCAGCCGCGTCGCCGCACCTCGGCCAGCGTGCGGCCGGTGAACTTGGAGCGGGGGAGCAGCGGCATGACCGCCTCCGGTGGCTCCCAGGCGAGCAGGATCTGCGCCGCCGAGCCGGCGGTCATCGGCAGCACCGAGCCGACCGGGACGGTGTCCCGCAGGCCGCTGGCGCGCTCGGCGGCGGCCACACAGATCCGCTCGTCGGCGCGGCGCAGGTAGAGCTGGGCGCTTTCGCCGGTGGCGTCCCGTAGCGCGGCGAGCAGCGGCTCGGCGGCGGTCAGGAGCACGTCCGGGGCCGCGTTGGCCAGCTCGCCCAGGCGTGGACCCGGGCGCCAGCGCCCCTGGGTGTCCCGGACGAGCATCCGGTGGATCTCCAGCGCCTGTGCCAGCCGGTGCGCGGTGGCCCGGGGCAGCTTGGTGCGTTCAACGAGTTCGGCCAGGCTGGCGCCGTCGACACAGGCGGCCAGGATGACCACCGCCTTGTCGAGAACGCCGACACCGCTCATACTGTGTCCCACAAGCCGAAATTTACCTCCCAGAATTTAGGATGTCCAGATGGTGGGAGTCACTCAACCGAGGACCCTGGCCGAGAAGGTCTGGGACGCACACGTGGTCCGCTCCGCCGCCGGCGAGCCGGACCTGCTCTTCATCGACCTGCACCTGTTGCACGAGGTGACCAGCCCGCAGGCGTTCGACGGGCTGCGTCTGGCCGGGCGCGGGGTCCGCCGTACCGACCTGACGATCGCGACCGAGGACCACAACACCCCGACCGGGTACGACGACCCGGCGTTCCGTTCCCGGCGCGGCGACCTGCTCACGATCGCGGACCCCACCTCCCGCACCCAGATCGAGACGCTGCGCCGCAACTGCGCCGAGTTCGGTGTCCGCCTGCACCCGCTGGGCGACGAGAACCAGGGCATCGTGCACGTCATCGGCCCGCAGCTCGGCCTCACCCAGCCCGGCATGACGATCGTGTGCGGCGACTCGCACACCGCCACCCACGGCGCGTTCGGGGCGCTGGCGTTCGGCATCGGCACCAGTGAGGTCGAACACGTGCTGGCCACGCAGACGCTGCCGCAGGCCCGCCCGAAGACCATGGCCGTGAACGTCGTCGGCGAGCTGGCGCCCGGCGTCACCGCCAAGGACCTGGTGCTCGCGCTCATCGCGCAGGTCGGCACCGGCGGCGGGCGCGGTCACATCGTCGAGTACCGGGGCGAGGCGATCCGCGACCTCTCGATGGAGGGCCGGATGACGATCGCGAACATGTCCATCGAGTGGGGCGCCAAGGCCGGCATGATCGCGCCGGACGAGACCACGTTCGCGTACCTGAAGGGGCGGCCGAACGCGCCCCAGGGCGACGACTGGGACGCGGCGCTGGAGTACTGGCGGACGCTGCCCACCGACGAGGGCGCGACCTTCGACACCGAGGTCACGCTCGACGCGAGCCGGATCACGCCGTTCGTCACCTGGGGCACCAACCCCGGGCAGGGCGTGCCGCTGGGCGCGACCGTGCCGGACCCGGAGGACTTCGTCACCGAGCCGGAGCGGGTCGCCGCCCGCCGCGCGCTGGAGTACATGGACCTCACCCCGGGCACCCCGATGCGCGACCTCGCCGTGGACGTGGTGTTCGTCGGCTCCTGCACCAACGGCCGCCTGGAGGACCTGCGGGCCGCCGCCGAGGTGCTGCGCGGGCATCGGGTCGCCGACGGCGTACGCATGCTCGTGGTCCCCGGCTCCGCCGCGGTCCGCGAGGCGGCCGAGATCGAAGGGCTGGACAAGGTCTTCACCGACGCCGGCGCCGAGTGGCGCTTCGCCGGCTGCTCCATGTGCCTGGGCATGAACCCGGACACGCTGAAGCCGGGCGAGCGCTCCGCCTCGACCTCCAACCGCAACTTCGAGGGCCGCCAGGGCCGGGGCGGGCGTACCCACCTGGTGTCCCCGCCGGTCGCCGCCGCCACCGCCGTGGTCGGCCGGCTGGCCGCCCCCGCCGACCTGTAGAAGGGCAGCCGACATGGACAAGTTCACCACCCACACCGGCACGGCCGTGCCGCTGCGCCGATCCAACGTGGACACCGACCAGATCATCCCCGCCGTGTACCTCAAGCGGGTGACCCGGACCGGATTCGCCGACGGTCTGTTCAACGCGTGGCGGGAGGACCCGTCATTCGTCCTCAACGATCCCGTCCATTCGGGTGCGTCGATTCTGATCGCCGGCCCCGAGTTCGGCACCGGATCCTCCCGGGAGCACGCCGTCTGGGCGCTGCGGGACTGGGGCTTCCGGGCCGTCATCTCGCCTCGCTTCGGCGACATCTTCCGCGGCAACGCGCTCAAGGAAGGTCTCCTTCCGGTCGAGCTGGAATTGAAAGCCGTGGAAGAACTGTGGGATCTCGTGGAATCCGAGCCGACCACGCCGATCACTGTCGACCTGGCCGCCCGTCAGGTCCACGCCGGTGACGCCACCTGGGCGTTCCCGCTGGACGACCACAGCCGTTGGCGGCTGATGGAGGGCTTGGACGACATTGGACTCACCCTCCGGCACGAGGCCGAGATCAGCGCGTACGAGGCCGCCCGGCCGGCGTTCCTGCCCTCGATCGCCTGATCTCCAGCGCTATTCGCCCCCACCGGTGCATCCGGTGGGGGCGAATCCGTTGCGACACAAGGGCTTTTTTCCACCGAATGTTTGTGTCCAGGCAGCACAGGGCATACCGTGCGCGCAGAATGGCTCGCGTCGAGTCAGTTGCACAATCGGGAGGAAGTCGTGAACAAGGCCGAGCTCATCGAGGCGCTCGCCGTTCGCCTGGGGGACCGGAAGACGGCGACGGCCGCGCTCGACGCGGTTCTCGCTGAGGTCCAGGCGGCGGTCACCAAGGGCGAGAAGGTGGCGATCACCGGTTTCGGAGCGTTCGAGAAGCGCGTCCGGGGAGCCCGAACAGCGCGCAATCCGCGGACCGGCGAGGCGGTGAAGGTCAAGAAGACCTCCGTCCCGACGTTCCGGGCGGGCGCGGGCTTCAAGGAGATGGTGGCGAGCGGCAAGGTGCCCAAGGACACCGCCGCCGCGAAGAAGACCACCGGTGCCGCCAAGGCCACCGGAGGCCGGACCACCGCCGCCGCCAAGAAGACCACGGCGGCGAAGGCCACCAAGGCCACCAAGACCACCGCGACCAAGAAGGCCGCGCCGGCGAAGAAGGCCGCCGCGACCAAGACCACGGCGGCGAAGAAGACGACCGCGGCGAAGTCCACCGCGGCGAAGAAGACCACCACCGCCAAGAAGACGACCGCGGCGAAGTCCACCGCGGCGAAGAAGACCACGGCGGCGAAGAAGGCGCCCGCGAAGAAGGCGCCGGCCAAGAAGGCCGCCACCCGGCGCTGACCGGACGGCCCACGAAAGGGCGCCCACCGTTCGCGGTGGGCGCCCTTTCGCATGGGTACGCGTTGACCGCCCGCCGTCGCGCCCCGCAGAATCGCCGTGCCGAAAACCCCCGTCGGTCACGAGAAGAGGCGCCCCGTGCGGCACCGTCACCTCTCCACCCTCACGCTCGCCCTCGGTATCGCGGTCCTGCTGGACGTGTTGCGGGTCTGGCTGCCGTCGGTCATCACCCTGTTCGGCCGGGCCGCCGAGACGCCTGCCGAGCTGCTCGGCGCGTTCGCGCTCGGCTGGTTCCTGCTCGCCCTCGCCGCGCCCACGCTCGTACGCCGCGTCGGCGCCGCCCCGGTCGGACTCGTCGCCGCCGGTGTGCTGGCGGTGGCCCGGCTGGCGCTCACCGCGCAACCCGGCGGCCCGGCCCAGCTCTGGCTGGCCTGCGCCGGACTGTTCGCCGGCCTTGCGGGCCTCGGCGGTCTTGTAGTTCGTCATGATCTTGTGGGTCGCCTCGCGGACGGCCAGGATCGCCCGGCGCAGCCGGTCGACGTGGTTGACGTAGCTCTGGTGGGTCTCGGAGTAGCG
>NZ_LEKG01000311.1:0-4128 GCF_001029515.1 Micromonospora sp. RV43
GGCCACCACCGCGCTGGCCCAGCTACGCGCCCACGCCGACCGCCTGACCAACCCCGCCACCGCACCCCGCTGACACCCCGGGGGCGCGGCACGGCCCGGCCCGGCCGCGCCCCTCAACCCGGAGCCCACCATGACCGACCGCCGCACCCTCGCCCTCCCCAGCCCCTACGCCGACCTCACCACCGCCGAAACCACCGACACCGAAACCGGTCGCGTCACCTACCGCTTCCGCGCGCCCCGCGCCACAGGAACGATCGTCATCGCACCCGAGTTCAGAGGCGAGGACTCCGCGACCCCCGCCGCCATCTACGTCCAGTTCGGCGAGAACGCCTACAACGACAACGACCGCGCCGAACGGCCGGTCATCAACGGCGTCACCATCACCGGCGGCGTCATCCTGACCCCCGCCGAATACCTCGACCGCCCCGACAGCGAATACCTGGGACTCCGACGCAGCGTCGACCGCTGGACGAGCACCAGCGCGCCCACCGCAACCAGCCGATACGGATCCGCCATCATCCGAACCCTCGTGGCCGCCTGGCACGAGCGCCCCGACCGCGCCGACCTCATCCAGGCCGCCGCCCGCCACGCCGCACCCCGACGCCTCGCCGACCTCCGCCGATACAAGATCGACCCGATCAAAGAGCAGATCAGCAAACTCTCCGACGAACTCGTCGACCACTACGCCCTCGCCGGCCAGCTGAGCCGCCTCGCGGCCGAGTACGAAGCCAACCGCACCAACCCCGACCAACCAGCCCCGGAGCAGTCACCCTCATGACGCCGACCGACACCACCACCGCGGCCACCCGATACGCTGACCGCCGTACGGCAACCACCCGCCGACCGCCCCCCAGCGGCCGGCGGGCGGCCCGCCGTACGGCCGCCGCACCACCGCCGTCCTCCCTCACCGGCTCAGGTCCGGCGACCACCGTCGCCCGCACCCGAGCCCACGAGGACCCCGTGACCACACCCGGCCACCACCGCACCGACGACCCGGCCGTACCCACCCGCCTCGTCGGCGGCCGCCTTTGCACCAACCGCGCCGGAATCGCCCACCTCGCCGGCTGGACCCCCGGCAACTCCGTCAACGTCCGCGCCCGCACCGACCCCGACTTCCCGCACGGCACAAAGGACGGCCGCGAATACTGGTACCCCTTCGACGGCCCCCACGGCGTCGAAGACTACATCGCACTGCTCGCCCAACGCGCCGCCGCCAAGAAGCCACCGCCGGTCAAGGATGGCGATCCGGACGACGAACTCAACACCGAAGACGCGGCAGACGCCCTCCACATTGCCTTCGCGACCATGCGCTCCTACGTGCGGTACTCCATCCCCTACTGGACCGGCGAGAAGACCGGGCGCCCCCTCCTGCCTCCACCTGACATCGAGGAAGAGCGCGAAGACGAACGCCTAGGCCCCTACACCCACCGCGCCTGGCTCCGCCGCACCCTCGCCGCTCACCAAGCCAACCGCCCTGGACCCGGAACCGGCGCTGGCCGCCCCCGAGATCAATAACAGCGGAGAACGGCAACGGCCGGAGGGTTGGTTTGGCGAACCCCCTCCGGCCGTCTGGTGTCGACGCCACACCGGCCCCAACAGGCCACAAACGTCAACCACCTGACCACCAGCATACCCACCCCGCGCACCCCGTTGCGCCCGGGATACGCCCGTCGTGGCAGGCCACCGCCGTCACGAACGGTGCGCGCCCAATGAAGAACGATGATGTCGTGGCGCCGTCGTGGTGCGGACCGTTGCTCCCGCCGTGACCGGGCGGGGGCCCACCGGTGGGCCCCCTCGCCCTGCCAGGTGCGCGTCCAGTTGTCACCGCGGCCGCCGTGCCGCCGGCGCCGGCCGGTCGCGGGGTGATGCCGGCGGCATCACCATCGAGGGGCGGCGGGCCGTAGAGCCACTCCCCCGCCGCGGTGCCCGCGCTATCGGCCCTGCGGGCCGATGGCCTTCAGCCGGACCAGCGTCCCGCCGCTGGACCGCGTCCCCTCGCCGGGGAGGCAGGCTCCAGGATGGTCCCTCCCCGATCCATCCCACCGGCCTGCCACAAGGGCAACCACGGCCGGGGCCGGGGCCGCAACCACACCCCGGTTGCACCCCCGACCCCGACCGTGGTCGGTCACGACCAGGCCGCCGGGATGGATCTCCCCTCAGACGGGAACGCACGAAAAAACCCCAGGTCAGCACCCATCCAACCCCACAAGTGTGCTAGAATTTTAAGTGTGAGGGAGGGGGACGGCGAACCCCCCGAACCACACGACACACCAGACCAACCCTCCGGGAGAGCGAGAGTGACCCAGCAGTACGGCTGCCAGACCTGCCGCAGGCCCCTTACGGTGTGGCGCAAATCCAACAACGAAAGCGTCTATTTCCACCCGGGCGGTATCACCGCCGACCACGAACCCGTCCCTGTTCCTCAAGAACAGCTTCCCTCGCTCAACAAGGTATGCGACTTCTGTTCCTCCCCCGCCGTCGTCGCCGAATTCACATTCAACACCCTCGAAATGCTCGTGATGGGCGACGACGAGGGAATCGAGCCCATCGGCCGCCACAAGGACCTCGGCGGGACCTGGACCGCATGCGCCACCTGCGCCGCCCTGGTAGAGGTACGCGACGTCGCCGCGATCACCACGCGCGCCATCACAAACGGCCGACAGCGCGGCATCGACCACGACCCCCAGATGCTCGCCCACCTGCACCGAGCGCTGTTCGCCGCAACGCCTCTCACCCCGCCCCGTCGGCCGCTACGCGGCACCGCCGCCGCCCAGCCGACCACCGTTCCCGACGTTCGATCGATCCGGCCCCAAGCGTTGCCCAAGGTGCGCGATCGACTGGTCAGGTTCTGGCGCAACGCAGGAGGTGCTTTCGTCCTGGACGTACTCACCACCGGGTCCGGCTACAGCATCCCCGGTCACATGATCCCCGGAGCACCGCTACACGCCTCCGCAGTCCACACCGCCAATCCCACACTCATCAACCAGTACACCGCCCTCATGGGCAACCACGTCGAGAACGGCAAACTGTTCTGGGTGGACAGCGAATTCACCGCTCTCGCCGCCCACGCCGCCCGAGACCTTCCCGATGTCCGCGTACTGCCCGCCGAGCTTCCCGCACCTGACGGCCTGCTCGTCTGGCAAGACCCCATCGTCTGGCTCACCGACCACGAAACGGGCAACACCATGCCCGTAACGGCCGCATCCTGGGGACCCATCCCCGGAGGCGTCTGGACCGTCTTCTACACGCCAGCCGAAACCGTCCTCACCGAAACCGGCCAGATCACCGAACAGCGGTTACAGCACCTGCGCGAGCGCATCGGATGGCTCGCCCCCGTGCACACCGGAACCGGCCTGGTCTACGGCCAGAACCACGACACCGACACCGACGACACCCGCAAGATCCTTACCGCCCTCATCGCGACGTGGATCCTCACCACCCAGCCCGACGCCGAGATCACCGACACCCCCGCCGACAAATCCACCCGCAAGGCGTACCAGCGCGCCAAGCGCCCCGCCCCCGTCGTACGCCTGGTCAGCCTGCGCCGCAAGCAGCAGACCCGCACCGAGGACACCACCACCGGCAAGACCCGCACCTACACCCGCCGATGGTGGGTAGCCGGATTCTTCCGCGAGCAGCCCTACGGCCCCGGCCGCGCCCTGCGCCGCCGCACCTACGTACGCCCCCACATCAAAGGCCCCGCCGACGCCCCGCTCATCCTCACCGACAAGGTCAATATTCTCGGCCGCCGCACCCGCGCCACCGACCCGGACCCGAGGGAGAGCCGATGAGCCAGCACAACCAGCGCCCCCGAGCAAACCCCCACACCCTCACCCCCGGCATGACGGTCATCTTCCGCAACGGCGGCGGCGGACCGGAACGACTGGCGACCATCCTGCCGCGCGGCCCACTCGGGCAGTGCATGGTGCAGCTCGAAACCGGCCCGATAGTGGCGGTATCCGAAGCCCGCGAGCTGTTCCAGTTTCACTGACCACCGCCTGTCGAGCCCCGGACACGCCCACCGGGGCTCGACAGGCCCGGACCACCACCGGCTACGGGTTCGGGCGCATCGAGCGCCCGAACCCGAGCGGGGCGCTCACGCGCCGCCCCCGCACCCCCGGCTACCCC
>NZ_LEKG01000312.1:0-6827 GCF_001029515.1 Micromonospora sp. RV43
CGTCACCACCGGCCCGGAATGTGGAGGACTGTCTACTCGGCGCTCGCCGGCAGCACCCGCTCGGCGTCGGCGGGAGCACCCGCCAGCACCTTGGCCTGCTGCGGCCAGGTGGCCAGCCCGGGTGCGGCGCGCAGCCCGGCGGCCTTCACGGTCTGCCGCAGCGCGGCCTCGTCCAGCTCGGCGAGCTGCCGGTAGGTGCGGATCCCGGCGTCCTGGAGGGCGGTGGCCAGCTTCGGCCCGATGCCCTGGATCCGCCGGAAGTCGTCCGCCGCGTCCCCGGCCACGTCCGCCGGCACGTCGTTCTCGACCGAGGCCCGCGGCGCGGGCACCACGGCCGGTGCGGCGGCGACGGGCTCGGCGGTCTCCACCGGCTCGGCTGTCCCGGCCGTCGTAGCGGCGTCGACCGGCGAGGGCACGGCCTCGGCAGCAGCCGAATCGGCCGACGACGTCGTCGCCGGCACCTCCGGCTCGTCGGCGGGCGTCGACTGCGCCGGAACGGCGACGGGGGCGCGCTCCGGCTCCGCCGCGAAGGGCTCCGACTCGGCGACGAGCGCCGGAGAAGCGGCCGGCTCGTCCACATCGGTGGAGGCCGGGGCGACGGGCTCGTCCGCAGCGACCGACGCGGAGGACGGCACCGGCTCGTCCGCCGGACGGTCCACGGCGACCGGCTCGGCCTCGGCCGGCTCGGACACGGCCGGCGAGGACACCGGCTCGGCGACGACCGACGACGCCTCCGGCTCGTCTGCGGTACGGGCGGCGGTGGCGACGGCCGGCTCGGTGGTCGCCGTCTCGGTGGGCGCGGGCTGCTCGGCCACCGTGGCGGTCGCCGAGGGCTCGTCGACCACAGCAACCGGGCGCGGCTCGTCGACGGTGGCGGTCACCTCGGGTGCGGTCTCCACCGTGGGCGTCGCCGGGGCGCCGGACCGGCGACGGCCGACGACCACCCAGCCGACGCCGAATCCGATGAGCAGGGCCAGTATCACGAACAGCCACTGCCCGAAGCTCGACGGCATGGCCAACCTCCTTCTATGTACGTGCACGACGGTGGCGAAAGACTCGGGGCAGCTTCGCACACGCGCGCGGCGCACGACAGGCAGCCCGGGGCCGGGCCACGACGGTGGGACCGGCGGTGTCGGCCGGTGGCCGCAGCATGACCGAGCGTGTGCCGGAGGCCGGTATCGAGCGGCCTCGCGGAGCAGGGAGACGCCCCGGAACCTGGGTGCCGTGCGTGGTTCCGGGGCGCCCCGTCCGTCGCCCGTGGCCGGTCAGTGGATCCGGTCGGGCGCAGGCACGTCGGCGGCGTCCCAGCTGTAGAAGCAGCCGGCCACGGCGTCGCGGGGGGAGTGCCAGGTCGGCAGGTACGGGGAGGTGTGCGCGGAGAGCCGCTTGTTCACCTGCTCGTAGAGCGGGTTGTCGCGCAGTTCCGCGGTCAGCCCGGGGGCGACGTCGACGGTCTCCATCAGATGGACGCACAGGTCGTGCAGGTAGTACAGCGACCGGTGCCGGACGCCGGTGAGGTGGGGGAGTTCGGTGGCGTCGGCCTCGGCGAAGATCTGCGCCACCCGTCCCTGTGCGCCCGGCACGATCCGGCTGACCACCAACAGTCGACTCATCGTGACCCCTCTCGCCGCCGCGGTGCTGGGTTCACGGTGCCGGTCGCGCTGTCACCTCGCCGTCACCGCGTACCCCGGGGCTTTGATGGTGGTGGAGACGGCGAGGTGGGGGCGCGCGGCGCCGGTTTCGCGGTCCGGTCCGTGCGGCGCGGCGGCGGCGGGTCCGGGCGGGTGGCCCGGCGGATCGGCGCCAGGGTGTCGTCGAGCAGCGCGGTCATCGCCGGGGACGGTTCCAGGCGCAGTTCGCGCAGGAGCAGATCGCGGTAGACGTAGAAGGAGTGGACGGCCTCGAACGCGTTGCCCTCGGCCAGGTGGATGCGGACCACCAGGCGGTGCGGGGTCTCCCGCAGCGGTTCGGCGGCCATCGCCTCCAGCGCCGCCTCCAGCGCCTCGCCGTGCCGCCCGGCGGTGAGGTGGTTGCCGGCGAGTTCCTCCAGCATGTGCAGGCGCAGCTGGCGCAGCCGTTCGCGTTCCAGCAGCACCCAGTCGTCGTACCAGCCGGGGAGCAGGTCGTGGCGTCCGGCGCCGGCGGCGCCGCGCGGGACGGCGCCCTCGCGGACCAGCGCCGCGGTCTCCACCAGGTCGTCCACGTCGAGGCGGACGGTCGGTCCGAGCCGGACGGTGTCGCCGTCGGTGCGCAGCGGGCAGCACGGATCCTGCCGCAGCCGCCACAGCGCGGTCCGCAGCGACGACAGCGCCCGCTCTTCAGGCGTCTCGGGCCACAGCAGCCCGGCGAGGTGGCTGCGGGTCGCGGCCGGGCGCAGGCCGATCAGGGCGATGACGCGCTGCAACCCCCGGGGTACGACCACGGGGGTGTCGTCGTGCAGCAGCTGGAAGCCGCCCAGCAGGTGCAGTGACACCCGTGGGGCGGGTTCGCCCGCCGTCGGCATTCTCGATCCACCCGACACGGCGCACCCCCCAGCACCGGAACCCTCGTCCCGACCGTTTCGCGTTGCCCGGACCGCCGCCGCGACGCCGGTGTCGGAACGCCTCCGCCACGGCGGGAAGCTCCACCGTGGCCGGGCTGACCGAGACGCAGAATATCAACGCCTGTTACTCTCAGTCAACGGTCGGTCGGTCACCTGACTGTCCGTAGTGGGCTCGGCAATACGCCTGTGATCTGCGAAGAAGTGTCGTCACCCGGAAACCGGAAAGCGATCTTCCCATAGCTCACGCACAGCTTGCGTCAACGCAGCGTCACCATGTTTGTGGCGCGATGGGGCCCGGTTGACGCCCGGTAGACGCCGTCGGCGCGACCGTGTGGCAATCCGTGCGGCGCGACCGGTTCGCCGCGCACCGGGACGTGCAGGAGGCGCGAATGGACCGTTCGCTCATCGTCGCCAAGGTGGTGCCGACGGCCGAGGACCGGGTGGCCGAGATCTTCGCCGAGTCCGACGCGACCGAGCTGCCCGGCCTGGTCGGGGTCCGGCACCGTTCGCTGTACCGGCTGCACGACCTCTACGTCCATCTGCTGGAGACGGAGACGCCCGCGCAGGGCGCGGTCGAGGACAACCGTGGGCATCCGGAGTTCATCCGGATCAGCGAGCGGCTGCGGCCGTACATCTCGCCGTACCTGCCGACCTGGCGTTCGCCGCGCGACGCGATGGCGCACTGCTTCTACCGCTACGACGCGCCGGCCCACAGGTACGACACCGCCGGGCGGCCACAGTGACCACGACCGCCCCGCGCGACGAGCAGCTCTGGTCGAGGTGCGACGGATGCGCGTCGCTGCTCTACCGCAAGCGGCTGCGCCGCAACCTGGACGTCTGCCCGGAGTGCGGGTCACACGCCCGGCTGGACGCGCCGGACCGGGTGGCGCAGCTGGCCGACCCGGACTCGTTCGTCCCGCTGCCGGACCGGGCGGTACGCGTCGACCCGATCGAGTTCGTCGACGAGCTGCCGTACCCGCACCGGCTCGGCGCGGCCCGCGCGGCGACCGGCCTGGACGAGGCGGTGCTGTGCGGCACCGCCCGGCTCGGCGGGCACCCGGTCGCGCTGGCGGTGATGGACTTCCGCTTCCTCGGCGGCAGCCTCGGCTGCGCGGTCGGTGAGCTGATCACCCGGACCGCCGAGCGGGCGCTCGCCGACGGCATCCCGCTGGTGCTGGTGACCGCGTCCGGCGGCGCGCGGATGCAGGAGGGCGCGCTGTCGCTGATGCAGATGGCCACCGTCAGCCAGGCCCTCGCGGGGATGCGGGAGGCGGGCCTGCTCACTGTCAGCGTGGTCACCGACCCCACGTACGGCGGGGTGGCCGCCTCCTTCGCCACCAACACCGACCTGGTGCTGGCCGAGAGCGGCGCCCGGCTGGGCTTCGCCGGGCCCCGTGTGATCCGCCAGGTCACCGGCGCCACGCTGCCGGAGGGCTTCCAGACCGCCGAGTACCTCCTACGGCACGGTCAGGTGGACATGGTGGTGCCCCGGCACGCGTTGCGGGGCCGGCTCGCGGCGCTGCTCGCCGCCGCCGAGGCGGGCCCCNCCGGAGAACCCGCCCGCGCCGCGCCCGCCGGTCACCGCGCCGACCGCGACCCCGCGGCCCGACCGCGACCCCTGGGAGACGGTACGCACGGCGCGGCACCCGGGTCGTCCGACCACACTGGACTACCTGGAGACGGCGTTCGACGGGTTCGTGGAGCTGCACGGCGACCGGCTCGGCGCCGACTGCCCGGCTGTCGTCGGCGGCATCGCCCGCCTGGACGGCCGCCCGGTGATGGTGATCGGTCACCAGAAGGGGCACACCACCGCCGAGCTGGTGACCCGCAACTTCGGCATGGCCAGCCCAGCCGGGCACCGTAAGGCGCTGCGGCTGATGCGCCTCGCGGCGCGGCTGCGGCTGCCGGTGGTGACGCTCGTGGACACGCCCGGCGCGGACCCGGGGGTGAGCGCCGAGCAGCAGGGTCAGGCGGCGGCGATCGCGGAGAACATCCTCGCGCTCACCGTGCTGCCCACGCCGGTGGTGGCGGTGGTCACCGGGGAGGGCGGCAGCGGCGGCGCGCTCGCGCTCGCGGTCGCCGACCGGGTGCTCATGCTGGAACACGCCGTCTACTCGGTGATCAGCCCGGAGGGCTGCGCCGCGATCCTCTGGCCGGACAGCTCGGCCGCCCCGCAGGCGGCCCGCGCGCTGCGGCTCACCGGCGCCGACCTGTGCCGCCTCGGCGTGGTCGACGAGCTGGTGCCGGAGCCGCGCCCGGCCGCGCACGCCGACCCGGGCGGCGCGGCCGAGCTGCTGCGCCGGGCGGTCGCGGCGAACCTCGCGCCGCTGCTCACCGTCCCCCCGGCCACGCTGGTCCGCCGCCGCCGGCAACGGTTCCGCCGCTTCGGCGCGGCCCGATCGGCAGCCGGCCCGTCCCCGGCCTCGCCGTCGGGTGACCGGGCGGAGGTGGCGTGATGGCCGACGCCGAGTCCGAGCAGGTGCTCGACGGGCTGCGCCGGCAGGCCCGCAAGCTCGTCGCCGACCTGGCCGGGCCGGTGCGCCGGGTGCGGCTGCGCAGCGGCGAGTCGGTGCTGGAGGTCGAGTGGCACGACCCGGCACCCCCGGCGCAGCGCACCGCCGAACCGGCCGGGGCGTTCCCCGCGCGGGCCGCCGAACCGGCCGCGCGAGCCGCGCCGGCGACCGACCGGCCGGCCGTGCGCTCACCCGTGGTCGGCACGTTCTACCGCGCCCCCGAACCCGGGGCGATGCCGTTCGTCGCGGTCGGCGACATGGTCCGTCCGGGCCAGGTGGTCGGCATCGTCGAGGCCATGAAGCTGATGAACGAGGTGACCGCCGGCCAGGCCGGACGGGTGGTCGAGGTGCTGGTCGACGACGGCAAGCCCGTCGAGTACGACCAGCCGCTGATCGCCCTGGAACCGGTCACCGGACAGGACTCCTGATGTTCGACAAGGTGCTGATCGCCAACCGGGGCGAGATCGCGCTGCGGGTGCTGCGCGCCTGCCGGGAACTCGGCGTGCGCACGGTGGTGGTGCACTCCAGCGCCGACGCCGACTCGCTGCCGGTGCGGCTCGCCGACGAGGCGGTACGGATCGGCCCGGCGGCCAGCCGCCGCAGCTACCTCAACGCGGCCGCGATCGTGGAGGCCGCCCGGCAGACCGGCGCGCAGGCGGTCCACCCCGGCTACGGCTTCCTGTCCGAGGACGCCGACTTCGCCGAGATCTGCGCCGAGAACGGCCTGGTCTTCGTCGGCCCGCCGCCGCAGGTGATGGCCGCTCTCGCGGACAAGTCGACGGCCCGCGCGCTGATGAGCCGGGCCGGGCTGCCGCTGCCGCCGGGCAGCGTCCGGACGCTGCCCACAGTCGCCGAGGCGCAGGAGGTGGCCGCCGAGGTGGGCTACCCGGTGATCGTGAAGGCCGCGGCGGGCGGGGGCGGGCGCGGCATGACAGTGGTGCGCTCGGCGGCCGAGCTGCCCCGCGCGTACGCCCGGACCCGCGCCGCCGCCCAGGTCGCGTTCGGCGACGACCGGGTGTACGTCGAGCGGTACCTCGCCGACGCCCGCCACGTCGAGGTGCAGGTGCTCTGCGACGGCCACGGCAACGGCGTGCACCTGGGCACCCGGGACTGCTCGGTGCAGCGCCGGCACCAGAAGCTGATCGAGGAGGCGCCCGCGCCCGCGCTGCGGCAGGCCACCCTGGACACCGTCGCCGAGGTGGCGCTGCGCGGCGCGCTGTCGGTCGGCTTCACCGGCGCCGGCACCGTGGAGTTCCTGGTCGACGAGGCCGAACGCTGCCACTTCCTGGAGATCAACTGCCGGATCCAGGTGGAACACCCGGTCACCGAGATGATCACCGGCATCGACCTGGTGCAGGAACAGCTGCACGTGGCGTTCGGCACCCCGCTGCGGCTGCGCCAGTCCGACGTACGCCTGGACGGTGTGGCGATCGAGTGCCGGGTCAACGTGGAGGACCCGGACCGTGACTTCGCGCCCGCACCCGGCCGGCTGGAGCGGTTCCGGCCGCCGGGCGGCCCGTTCACCCGGGTCGACACCCACGGGCACGTCGGTTATCCGGTCAGCCCGCACTACGACTCGCTGCTGGCGAAGGTGGCGGTGTGGGCGCCGGACCGGGACGCCGCGCTGGACCGGCTCGACCGGGCGCTGGCCGAGTTCGACGTGGCCGGTCCCGGTGTGCGTACCACGATCCCGTTCGCCCGGCGGGTGCTGCGCGACCCCGCGTTCCGCGCCGCCCGGCACACCACCGCCCTGGTGGAACGCCTGCTCGCCC
>NZ_LEKG01000313.1:0-4088 GCF_001029515.1 Micromonospora sp. RV43
CCGGTCTGGGTATCGCTCTGTACGACGGGTTGATCGGGCCGGGTACCGGCACGTTCCTGGTGCTGGCGTTCACCGCGATTCTGGGCTCGGATTTCGTGCATGCCTCGGCGATGGCGAAGGTCGTGAACGCGGGCACGAACCTGGGCGCGCTTGTGGTGTTCGGGTTGACCGGGCATGTGTGGTGGGCGTTGGGCGCGGCGATGGCGGTGTGCAACGTGGTGGGGGCGGCTGTGGGCGCGCGGATGGCGTTGCGGCGGGGCGCCGGGTTCGTGCGGGTGGTGCTGCTGGTGGTGGTGCTGGCGCTGGTGGCCCGGTTGGGTTACGACCAGTGGACGGCGGGCTGATCGCGGTGGCGGTGCGGGCGGAGCACGACCGGGCGGTGCTGGCGGGTCTGCTGGGCCGGGATCCGGTGTTGCACGCGTACCAGTTGGGTGATCTGGACGATTTCTTCTGGCCGTACACGTCGTGGTTCCGGCGTGGCGACCAGGTGGTGTTGCTGTATCACGGGGTCGAGTTGCCGACGTTGCTGGCGTTCGCGGCGCCGGAGCGGGTGGCGGAGCTGGCGGGGTTGCTGACGGAGGCGGCGCCGGTGTTGCCGGCGCGGATGTGGGCGCACCTGTCCCCCGGTCTGGAGGCGACGCTGGGCCGCTGGTTCGTGGTGTCGGAGGCGGCGGCGCATCACCGGATGGCGTTGACGGATCCGGGGCGGCTGGCGGCGGTGGGTGAGCCGTTGGGGCCGGCGGACGCGGCGGAGCTGGCCGCGTTGTACGCGGTGGCGTATCCGGGGAACTGGTTCGATGCGCGGATGCTGGAGACGGGCCAGTACGTGGGGGTGCGGGAGCACGGCCGGCTGGTGGCGGTGGCGGGGGTGCACGTGTTCTCGCCGCGCTGGCGGGTGGCGGCGCTGGGGAACGTGACGACGCATCCGGATGTGCGGGGTCGTGGTCTGGGTGCGGGTGTGGTGGCGGCGTTGTGTGCCCGGCTGCGCGCGTCTGTGGATCATGTGACGTTGAACGTGCGGGCGGACAACGCGGCGGCGGTGCGGTTGTACGAGCGGCTGGGGTTCTCCCGGGTGGCCGGATTCACCGAGTGCGCGTTGACGTCAGCGGCCGCGGCTGGGTGAGTCGAACCGGCCGGCGCGGATCTCGCGCAGGGCCCGGCGGCGGGTGTCGCCGCGCAGGGTGTCGACGTAGAGGCGTCCGCGCAGGTGGTCGGTCTCGTGTTGCAGGGCGCGGGCGAGGAAGCCGCTGCCGGTGACGGTGAGCGGCTCGCCGTGCTGGTCGTAGCCGTGGGCGGTGGCGTGCAGCGCGCGCGGCGTCGGGAAGTACAGGCCGGGGATGGACAGGCAGCCCTCCTCGTCGTCCTGGAGTTCGTCGGACACCTCCAGGGTGGGGTTGATCATGTGGCCGCGGTGGCCGTCGGCGTCGTAGACGAACACCTGGGCGTTGACGCCGATCTGGGGTGCGGCGACGCCGGCGCGGCCGGGTGCGCCGAGCAGCGTGTCCATCAGGTCGGTGACGAGGGCGCGCAGTTCGGCGTCGAAGCTGGTGACGGGTTCGCTGGGGGTGCGCAGCACGGGGTCGCCGATGATCCGGATGGGGCGCATAGTCATGTCCGGAAGGCTATCCGTTGCTTACCGTTCGCGGGTGTTCGGTGGGGTGTCCAGCAGGCCGGTGTCGGCGATGCGGTCGCGCAGGGGCCGGCGGCGCAGGGCGGCGAGGACCGCGTACAGCTCGTCGGCGAGTGGTACCGGCAGTTCGGTGTCGAGGTGGCGTACGGCGGTGGTGGTGGCGGCCCATTCGGCTTCGACGGCGGGCAGCAGGGCGCGGGCGCGGTCGGTGAGGGTGACGATGCGGTGGCGGGCGTCGGCGCCGGGGCTCAGGTCGACGAGGCCGGCGCGGCGCATCTGGGCGACGGTCTGGCTGGCGGCGGAGTGGGTGACGCCGACGCGGGCGGCGAGGTCGCGGATGGGCAGTGGGCCGTCGGCGACGAGCGCGCGGACGACCGGTGAGTAGCGGGGCCGGTAGTCGGTGAGGCCGAGCCGCTGGTGGACGGCGGCGACGTCGCCGTCGAGGACGTCCAGGACGTGGCGTAGCAGGGTGCCGAGGGCGTCGCGGTGGGGGGCGGTCACGTCCACTAATGTAACAGCGCTGTTGTATCTGACCCGGGGAGGCCGCACATGTATCCGCCGATCGAGCCGTACGCGCACGGGATGCTGGATGTCGGGGACGGGCAGCGCGTGTACTGGGAGACGTGCGGCAATCCGGACGGGCGGCCGGCGCTGGTGGTGCACGGTGGGCCCGGTTCGGGGGCGGGCGCGTCGTGGCGGCGGCTGTTCGATCCGGCCGCGTACCGGATCGTGTTGTTCGACCAGCGTGGTTGTGAGCGCAGCACTCCCCCGGCGTCGGATCCGTCCACTGACCTGTCGGTGAACACCACCGGGCATCTGCTGGCCGACATGGAGCTGCTGCGCGCGCATCTGGGGATCGGCAGGTGGCTGCTGTGCGGCGCGTCGTGGGGGTCGTCGCTGGCGCTGGCTTACGCGCAGCGGCACCCGGGGCGGGTCAGCGCGCTGGTGCTGTTCAGCGTGGTCGCCAACACGAACCGGGAGATCGAGTGGGTGACCCGGGACATGGGCCGGGTGTTCCCGCAGGAGTGGGCGCGGTTCCGTGGCGGGGTGCCCGAGGCCGACCGTGACGGTGACCTGTCGGCGGCGTACGCGCGGCTGGTCAACGACGCGGACCCGGCGGTGCGGGAGCAGGCGGCGCGGGACTGGTGCGACTGGGAGGACGTGCACGTGTCGCTCGCCGGTGGGTTCGCGCCGGATCCCCGGTTCGACGATCCGGTGTTCCGGTACGGGTTCGCCCGGCTGGTGACGCACTACTTCGCGAACCGGGGTTTCCAGCCGGACGGGCAGGTGCTGCGCGACGCGGGCCGCCTGGCGGGCATTCCGGGGGTGCTGGTGCAGGGCCGGCTGGACGTCAGCGGGCCGCCGGACATCGCGTGGCTGCTGACCCGGGGCTGGCCGGACGCGCGGCTGGAGATCGTGGAGTCCGGCGGTCACGGCGGCGGGCACGGCATCGGCGAGCGGGTCGTCGCCGCCCTCGACGAGTTCGCCGCCGCCGGCTGAGCCGCCGCGCACGGCCGCCACCGCCCGCGTAGCCCGAGGCGCCGCGCAGGGCCGCTACCGGCCCGCGGAGCCGCCGCGACAAGCCAGGCCGCCGAGAGAGGCCGGGCCGCAGCGGGAAGGCCGGGCCGCCGGGCGACCCGTCAGCCGGCGAGCAGGGCGCGGATCGGGGCGGCCTTGGCGGCGGCCTCGGCGACCTCCGCGGCGGGGTCGCTGTCCCAGGTGATGCCTCCCCCGGCCCACAGGTGCAGGAGGTTCCCGTCGGCGGCGGCGGTGCGGATGGTCAGGCCCAGGTCGAGGCGGTCGGGTCCGACCCAGCCGAGCGCCCCCATGCTCGCGCCGCGGCCGACCGGCTCCAGTGCGGCGATGTGGCCCAGGGCGGCGTGTTTGGGCGCGCCGGTGACCGACCCGCCGGGGCAGACCGCGCGCAGCAGGTCGGCCAGGCCGAGGCCGTCGGCGGGCGCCGCCGACACCGTCGACTCGGCCTGCCACAGGTCACACCAGCGGCGTACGGCGAACAGCTCGTCGACGCGCACCGAGCCGGTGCGGGCGACGCGGGCCAGGTCGTTGCGTTCCAGGTCGACGATCATGACGTGTTCGGCGCGTTCCTTGGCCGAGGTGAGCAGGTCGCGGCGTCCGGCGGGCGTGGCCGGGCGGGTGCCCTTGATAGGGCGGGTGACCAGCCGGCCGTGTTCGACGGCGATGAGGGTTTCCGGGGAGGCGCAGCCGAGTGCCCAGCCGGGGCCGTGCAGGGTGCCGCCGTAGCGGGCGCCTGGTAGCGCGGCGAGGCGGGCCAGCGCGGGCAGCGGGTCGCCGGTGTAGCCGGCGGCGGCGTGGCCGACGATGTTGACCTGGTAGACGTCGCCGCGGGCGATGGCGTCGCGGACCGCGGCGACGGCGGCGGCGTGCGCGGCCGGGGTCCAGCTGTCCTGCCAGGGTCCGAGCCGCCACGGGGCCGGGG
>NZ_LEKG01000314.1:0-4065 GCF_001029515.1 Micromonospora sp. RV43
TGAACGTGCAGGTCATCGCCGACGCGGCCGGGCGTCTCGTCTGGGCCTCGGCCGCGCTGCCCGCCTCGACGCACGACCTGACCGCCGCCCGCACCCACGGCATCATCGACGCCCTGGCCAGCACCGACGTGATGACCTTCGCGGACAAGGGCTATCAAGGCGCCCCCGGCAGCGTGCGCACCCCGTTCAAGCGGCGCCGCTTCCGGCCGAAGCTGTCACGCCGGCAGAAGGCCGTCAACCGAGCGCACGCGAAGATCCGCGCCCGCGGCGAACGCGCGATCGCCACCCTCAAGACCTGGAAAATCCTGGTCAAGCTGCGCTGCTGCCCACGCCGAGCGACCGCGATCGTGCAGGCCATCCTCGTCCTGCACCGCGTCGAAGCCGACCGCTACGCAGGATGAAAATGGCTCGATCTTGGTCGATTGCTGTCTTACCGGGAGCCTCGTCCTACCTGGACACCGGCCTCCCACACCGCCCGTGACCTGCGCCGTCACGATGAAAATGGCTCACTCTATGTCCCCTGGCAGGGGAGTGTGCGCAGGTCGCGGCGGTAAGGAGCTCCTGAATCACCTGGCCTTGCAAGTGGGAGCAGATTGGGTGCAGGTTGGCGAAGTGGTCACCGCGCCCGAAGTGCTCACCGACACCGGGCAGAGCCGATGGCTCTGACCTGCGGTGATGTGGGCAAGCGGTCCGGCGTGACCTCCCAGAGAACTCCGAAGTGGTCAGGGGTAGCTGCTCCCCGCCTGGATCATGCCGACTGTCGTCCTCGGTCCCGCTGATGCGGTTCCCGGGCGTCATGTCGTATCGACATGCGCCTCTGAATGCCGTCCTGGTGGCGCTGGTAAGGCTCATGGGAGCTGAGACTCGAATCCCACCAGCAACGCGCTGACCAGCGCTTCCTGGGCGGTGACCTCTTCGGCGTTTCCGAATGCATCAGCCTCGAAAGCCCGCTCCACAGAGTCGGGGACGTCTACTCACGCCGAGAAGCGTTCACCTCGAGGGCTGTAGGTCGGCGTACGCTGGCCAAGTAGGTGCGGTGCGATGGCGCTTGAGGGAGATGCGGGATGGTTGAGCGCGTGACTGCCGACCGGCTGATCCTCGTCAACGTGGTGGATCGCTGGTTCTACCTGCGGCAGCCCACTTTCATCGGCACCGGGCAGAGCTACTGGATCGATCACGAGACCAGCGAACTGTGCGTCGACCGCGGTGCTGCCGGGTTACCCGGCATGCTCGCGTAACCCGGCACGCAGGTTGGATGTGTCGGTAGCTGAGATCCAGGGCTCGATAAGTGTTCCGGATCCGCCACGGACGAAGAACGACTGTACGTGGCGGGGTAGCCGGATCGATCAGCTCGCCGGAGGGCCTTTGTCGTAGCCGACGTCTGAGCAACCCGACGCGACGCGGACCCGGTAACCCCAGCGCCTCAGGACAAGCGCGATTCTTGCGGCACCGCCCGGGTTGGCGGAATGGACGACGACCACACCGATGTTGAAGGGGCGGTCGTAGAAGGCGGCCTGTTCCAGGACCTCTATCACCGGCCAGATGGTGTCGTCGCCGCCCAGGTCGTGGTCCAGTCACAGCTCGTCCAGCCGACCCTCCCGGTAGCGGGTAAGAAGCTCGACTCCGGCAGCGCTCGTACGGGCCACCTCCGCGCGGCGGCCATCGACGAATGACCGAAGGTCATCGATCAGAGCGATCGCTGGTCGGGCGTTCACCCGGTCATGATGCGCGGGCACCGCCACGCGTCGCCATCCGGTTTCGCCGGCGAAGCAGGCGCCGAGAGCTGTCGGGGGTGTTGCGGTGATCCAGGCCGGTGGCGAAGCCGCGGATTCGGGGCATCCGGCGTGGCGGGCGTGGTTGATTCAGGTGTCGAGGTGCTGCTCGGTGCCCTGGTGGCGGACCAGCCCGGCGGACCCGCGGGCGAGGCCGGCGACGGTATCCGCGTCCAATGACGTGGCGGGCCGGACAGCGCCCCGCTCCCCAGGGGGCGGGGTCGCCAACTGAAACCACCCGAATCGCGGCATGACCGCGCGAATCGCGGCAGAAGCGGATGGCGTGAGGCATCCTTGTTCGCCTCGTCAGAGGAGGTTGTCATGGAGTTGGCTCAGCCGCCCCAGGCTGCGATGGAGGCGGCGATGGCGGACTTACTCCATCTGGGCTTCCTGGAGATCCGGTTTCTCACTGCGCCACTGCTGGATGCCCTCTCGGCGGACGCACTCGACCGACGTCGTGAGCGCGCGAATATGGTCGCTGAGATCTGTCACCAGCTTCCAGGGCTTCTCGCGCCGCAGCGACGAGATCAACTCGCCGACGGGCTGCGATACCTATGGCGAACTGCTACCGCGACCAAGCGTCAGTGGCTGCGGTCCCGCTGGGACCACCTGAACTACGATCACCGCTGGCTGACTGAGGCCGCTACCGAACGGCCCACCCCAAAGGGGAGAACTGCAAAGGCCGACCCGCCAGGCCCACCAATTGAATCCGGCGCCGAATGACCTCGGGCGGCACCGAGCTACCCACGGCAGATCAGTGCACCTGATTTCGGCCGACGCCCGGGCATCGACCGTTGACCCGATGACCGGACGCGGGCGTTGGGTGCGCCGCGTCGGTTGCTCGTTCTCGTGATCATGGCTCGGCCCGGGGCTCTGGCAAGCTGCGAACTTTTCGGGGATTCCGTCCGCCGTCAATCATGACGAAAATGGCCACCATGACCAGCGTCGGAACCGATGCGATGGCGGGCGCAGCAGCCTCAAGATCTGCAGTCGAGGGGCCTAGGTGGTGCGAACCTGGACTGCTGGCCCGGGCAGGTCGATACCCGTTGGCCGTCGAGGCACCAGTCATGGCCTGCGTCGACATGCTCGTTCCAGGCGTGTCGACCGTGACGCGTTATGCCCGCTACTACAGCCTGTATTGGGCTCTCGCCGCGTACGCCGACCGGAAGGGCTTGGACAGGGAGGCGTGCCAGCGCCTCGTCCGTCGGGCAGAGGTGGGTTTGGCGCGGATCTCGCAGGAGTACGACGATCCGGAAGGCGCGCCCGGGCTCGCTCATGGCGTGGACGCGATAGCCAGGCTCGCCCCTCGTCAAGGCGAGGAGTTCTCAGTTGCCGACTCCAGCGGTTCCGGTTCTTACTCCCCGCGTACCTGGGGCTTCTGGTCGCAGTACAACGGACCAAGCGTGACGCTCGGGACCGTGGCGGTGGACAGCGGTGCGCTGCGGGTCGGCCGCCATCCGTGTCCACCAGAAGTCGCAAAGATGTACAAGTCCCTCATTGAGGCCGCCGAGCATCGAGGTGGTCTGTCACTCCCGTCGGTGGCGCTGGGGCGTCTGCGCCTTCAACCGGACGCGGACACTCCTGACCTCGAACCACTGGGCTCGCTGTTTAGCGCCACTGCGGATGGCCGCCACGACCCGCAGTCCTGGAGTGGGGAGGATCGGACGCGGCGCGCCACACTCCGCATACTCGCCCGGTCGTGGCAGCTCAATCCGGGCGCGGCCACCTGGCAGGAGGCGTTCGCCGCTGCCGTGGCTTACGGTTCGGCCGCACGCGAGGACCCGTTGCTGGCCGGAGAAGAACGAACGGCCGCGTGGCGAGGGGTAGTTCTTCGTCACCATTCTGTCGGTGCGTGGCGACATCTCTGGGCGGCGTTGGTCAACGAGGTCCGAGGGACGGAGATCGCCTCTCGTAGCCACTTGCACGAGTGGATCAGCGCGCAGCTACCCGGCAGCACCGTCGCGGAGTTCGAGGCCGGTCTGCCTGCCGTCGTTGATGAGCGTCGTGATCCTCTCCCGGCCGAGGACGCGCTGCTGCGCGACGACAGTAGTGTGCTTACCGATGTCGCGCTGCTACTGCTCGGCGCTCGGCGTCTCGACTCGCTGACCAGCATCACTTTGCGCACCTTCAAGGGGAAACGGCCCACTTACCTCGATCCCACCTGGATACAGATCTTGAATGGCCAGGTTCGTCCGATGTGGTTGGTGTGTTGGCCTCGTGTTGGGGTAGTTCGATGGGATGAGGTATCCCGATGGAGGTGGGTTGTCCGCGCGGGGGCGGGCGAAGCGTGAGG
>NZ_LEKG01000315.1:0-4049 GCF_001029515.1 Micromonospora sp. RV43
GGCCACCTTCTTATCTGGACAATTGCGGTTCCAGCGATTCTGTGAGCGGCTCGTGGAGCCCCTACGTTGTCCAGCGTGCGTGTGACGAAGGTTGTTGATGCCCGGCCCGGGCGGCCGGCGGTCGAGTTGGTTGACGACGCCGGCGTGCCGGTAGCCGATGTGACCGGGTTCCTCCGCCTGTTGACGGTGCGCGACTACTCGCCGAACACGGTCCGGGCCTATGCGTACGATTTGCAGAAGCTGTACCGGTTTCTGCACGAGCGTGGCTTGACGGTCGAGGAGTTCCGTCCTGCGCTGGCGGTGAGTTTCATCGAGTGGTTGCGAACCCGTTCGTCGAGCCGCAAGGCCCAGCAGTTGGACCTCGCGTTGACCGCCGGGAACGGCCGCTTGCTGGCGGCCAAGACCTGCAACCGGGTGCTGGCTGCGGTGTCGTCGTTCTTCGAGTACCTGATCAGCATCGAACGCTACGGCGGCGCCGATAACCCGATCGTGACGATCCCTGACCAGGCAGCGGCTCGGGTTCCGGGTCGACCTCGGGCGCCGCTGGTGACGTCGCGTCCGCAGCGGCCGGTGCGTCGGGCGTTGCGGATCAAGACGGTGGAGTCGCTGCCACGACCGATGTCCGACGACACCTATGTCGCCTTGCTGGGTGTGCTGCGCACCCGGCGGGACCGCGCTCTACTGGAGATGATGTGGGAAGGCGGCCTGCGGCCAGGAGAGGTCCTGGGCCTGCGGCTGGAGGACATCTCCTACGGACGTCGGCGGATCGTGGTGCGCCACCGGACCGATCACCCGGCAGGGGTCCGGCAGAAGTCCCGCCGGGACCGGACCGTCGATCTGTTGGAAGGCCGGGCGTTGCCGGCCGTCAGCGACTACGTCATGCATGAACGCCCCGCCGACGCCGATACCAGCTATGTGTTCCTCGTCGGCGGTCGTGGTCGGCGACGATTAGAGGCGTTGAGCTACGACGGCCTGGTCCGCATGTTCGCCCGGGCCGCCCGGCGTGCCTGCGTCCGCGATGCCTGGCTGACGCCCCATGTGCTGCGCCACACGCACGCGACCCGCATGTTCGAAGGTGGAATGCGGGATCTGACCCTAATGACCAGGCTCGGGCATGCCAGTCCCGACTCGACGAAGATCTACACCCGGGTTAGCGATCCCGATGTGATCAAGGACTACCGGGCCGCGATCGGGGACACCGCACCATGAGCGGAGCCGTTCTGCGCCTGCCGGCGTCACCACCGGCCCTGGTCGGTGGTCCACGACATTGTCCGGCCGAGGAGTACACGTCGTTCGTCGATCACAGCAACATCTACAGCCAGGACCGCAAGATCCGGCTGCATCGTCGACATGTCCGCTTCCTGCGCCAGTTCCCCAAGCTGGAGAGCTGGTTCGACCAGCCACTGCGGCAGCGGCTCGGGTGGCGCAACAAGGACACCCAGACCCGACGTCGCGGCCCCGGGGATGACTTCGACGTCACCGCCGGCTGGATCAACTACAACGCCCGCGACTACCTGATCTACCTGGCCTTGACCGGTCGTCTGCGGCTGGACTGGGGCTGGCTGCTTGGCATCGGTGTGATCAAACCGTGGCCGATCGCCGACCAGCTCGACCTGCCACTGACCGCCCAGGTCGACCAACTGCGCGAGCAGGTGACCGCGCTGGGGCACAACCCCGACAGCAGCACGTTCCGCGTGTCCTGGACCGTGATGCGACTGGTGCTGCACCGCGGCGACCCTGACCTGCGCGCGATCACCGCCGACGATGTCGAGCAAATGCGGGCGACGATCCGCACCCTTGACCAGATCCCCGGCATCGACGAGGTCCTCAGCCCGCGGCACCTCACGACGATCAAGAACGCGTGGGCCACCAACGTGTTCCGCACTGGGATCGCGTTGTTCCACGCCGGAATCACTGACCGGCTACCTCAGCGCAACGCGCACAAGCCGTTGCCGCCGATGAGTCCGCAGCCGCGGATCGCTACAGTGATGGACCGCTACCTGATCGAACGAGCTCTCATCGTGCGGCCCGACTCGATGAGCTCCAGCCGGGCGGCGATGCGACGCCTGGGCAGCTGGCTGACCCAGCAACGCCCGGCCGTGCAGAGCCTGGCCGAGCTGAGCCGCGCCGACCTGCTGGACTTCATGACCTGGTTGGCCGGGCAACGCAAGGTCAAGCATCCCGAGCAGCCGCTCGGCGACGCCTACCGCCGCAGCATCATCTCCGAAGTCACCGTGTTCTTCCGTTACGGAGCCCACGCCGAGTGGACCGACATGCCCGCGCGCCCCGTGCTGACCCGCCTGGACGTGCCCCGGGCAGTCCAACGCGTCCCACGATTCATCCCCACCCATCAACTCGAACCGCTGATGACCGCGATCCGCGCCATCGAGTGCCCGCTGCAACGGTGCGCACTGCTGATCGCCCGGTGGAGCGGCGCCCGCCGCGGAGAGATCCGCCGACTGCACCTCGACTGCCTTGACACCTACCCCGACGGCACCCCACGGCTGCGGCTCGCCGCCGGAAAATCACTCAAAGAACGCACCGTGCCGATCCACCCCGAAGCCGCTGAAGCGATCCGCGCCGTCCATGAACTGCGCGCCGGGCACCAGGACCGCGGGATCCACGACAAGGACCTCGGCAAGACCGTGCGCTACCTGTTCCTCAACAACGGTCGGCTCGCCGATGTCGAATACCTGTTCGCGGCGCCGCTCGGGCGCATCTGCGAGGAGCTCGGCATCCTCAACGCCGACGGCAAGCCGGCCATCCACCCTCACCGGTTCCGGCACACGCTGGGCACCCAGCTGGCCGAGAAAGGTGCCCGCACCCAGACGATCATGAAGATCCTCGGGCACCTCAGTGCGGGCATGTCGATGACCTACTCACAGATCTCCGACCCGACCGTGCTGGCCGACTACCAGGCGGTCTTGCAACCCGGAGCCGCCCTCGCCGGCCCCCTCGCCGAGACCCTGCGCCGCGGTGAGCTGGACCAGACCGCCCTCGACTGGCTGCAGACCAACTTCTACAAGACCGAACTCGAACTCGGCCACTGCCTGCGTCTGCCTCAGGAAGGGCCATGCGAGTGTGACATCTACCTGACCTGCCCCAAGTTCGTCACCACACCCCAGTACGTCCCTCGGCTACAGGAACGGTTACGCACCGAAGAGCAGCTCATCGCCGACGCCACCGAACGCGGCTGGGCCCGCGAGATCGAACGACACCGCTGCGCCGCCGACCGCATCCGCGGACTCCTCGACGAGCTCGGCCCGCTGGACCCGCCGACACATAATCAGTGACCGGCGGGTCCACACGATAAGACAACTGCGAGGTGCGATGAAGCTCCTGCTCACCGACTCCGGCGTCCGGAACGCAAGCATCCGGGAGGCCTTGGTCGATCTCCTCGGTAAACCGATCGCCGAGGCCAATGCTCTCTGCATCCCCACCGCCGGGTACGGAGGCCCGTACGGGGAGCCAGGCGGCCCATGGCGCTTCACCAGCGGACAATCGCCCAGCCCTATGACGGGGCTGGGCTGGAAGTCAGTGGGCATGCTGGAACTCACCGCACTGCCAAGCCTCGATGAGGACCGCTGGACTTCCTGGGTCCGCGAGACCGACGCCCTGCTGGTCAACGGCGGCCACACCATGTATCTGTGCCACTGGATGCGAAGGTCTGGACTGGCCGATCTCCTCCCGTCGCTTCACGACACGGTCTACGTCGGCCTCAGCGCTGGAAGCATGGTGCTGGCTCCCCGGATCGGGCAGTACTTCACCGGCCCCGATGATGACGACCGCACGCTGGGACTCGTCGATTTCTCGATCTTCCCCCACCTCGACACCCCAGATAGTCCGGCGTACTCCACGGCAGCAGCGGAACGATGGGCCGCCGAGATCAAGGGCCCCGCGTATGCCACCGACGATCAGACAGCCATCAAAGTGACCGACAGCGGCGTCGAGGTCATCTCCGAGGGGCACTGGAAACTGTTCAACCCGGCGTCGTGAACGTCAACGACCCGTGATCTCCATCACGACTGCGCGAGAGTGTCCAGATAAAG